>DASYXX010000106.1:0-15134 GCA_035934395.1 Streptosporangiaceae bacterium | reverse complement strand
GCGATGCAGACGATGCCGAGCAGCAGCACGGGCAGGATCTGGTTCGTGCTCACCCCGAGGACCTCGCCGAACAGCAGCGAGTAGATCTGCGGCTCGTACTCGGTGGTCCGGCTCAGGAACGCCGCGCCGAGGGCGAGCATCATCACCAGCGTGAGCGCGGTCACGACGTCCTGCCGGCCGCGGCGCCGCATCGAGCCGATCCCGAGCGCTCCGAGGAGCGAGAACACGGCCAGGCCGATGAGGGTGTTGATGCCGAGCAGGCTGGCGCCCGCGGCGCCGGCGAACGCCCCCTTGGGGATGGCGTGGGCCGGGAACGCCGCGCCGCGCAGCACGACGAAGTACCCGACCACCCCGGCCACGACCGCGACGATCGTGGCCGTGATCCAGGCGTTCATCATGAAGCCCGCGGCGAACATGGTCCCTCCCTCCTGGCTCGCTGCCGCCGGTGTCCTCCGCTCGCGCTCATGCAGCGATCTTGTCGTGCTCGGCCGCCGCGAGCGTCGGGGCCGTCTCCCTGATCCCGGCTCCGGCCCTGGCGGCGCGGGGCAGGCCGGTGAGCAGGTAGGTGACGAAGACGATGCCGACGATGAAGAAGCTGACCGGCAGGCCGAGATGGCTCGAGCCCCAGTAGTAGCTGTCGTAGGCCAGCAGGACGCCGAGGCCGACCGCGAGCAGGCCGAGCAGGCAGGCGACGATCAGCGCCCACGCCACCCTGGTGGTCACGCGCAGCGCCGCGGCGGCCGGGCCGATCAGCAGGGCCGTCGAGAGGACGGCGCCGATCGCCAGCGACGACAGCCCGACCGACACGGCCAGCGCCAGCATGTAGACCAGGCCGATCAGGCGGACCGGCACGCCCCGCGCGGCCGCGATCTCCGGGCTGACCGTGCTCAGCAGCAGCGGGCGGCAGACGGCGGCGATGCTGGCCAGCGCCACGGCGCCGAGCACGACCACGGCCAGGACCGTGTCGCTGCTGGTGACGAAGATCGATCCGAACAAGATTTGCTGGACTGAGCCCGTGGTGGCGCTCGAGGTGGTGGTGAAGTGCAGGAACAGGGCGGACAGGCCGATGGCGCTGCCGAGCACGATGCCGGTGGCCAGGTCCCGGCCGCGCAGTCTCCTGACGCCGATCATGTCCATCGCGCCCGCGCCGACGATGCCGAGGCCGACGAACCCGGCGACCGGGCTGAGCCCGATCAGGAGCGCGCCCGCGCCGCCGGCCGCGGAGACGTCGCCGAGCGCGTGCCCGCCGAAGGACTGGCCGCGCAAAACGGTGAACACGCCGGTCACGGCCGACACGATCGCGACCAGGCCGCCGACCGCGACCGCGGTGTGCACCTGGGCGCTGCCGAAGAACCCCGGCTCGAATACGGCCGTGTAGACATGATGCATGGCCGGTCAGCCCGCCCCGGCGGCCGGGAGGACGGCCGGGGACTGCGGGAGGGCGGCCGACGCCTCCTCGCCGACCGCGTCGCCGGCCACGACCAGGACACGCCCGGCCACGTGCAGCACCTCGATGTGGTACCCGTACAGCTTGCTGAGCACCTCGGACGTGATGACCTCGGCGGTGGGCCCGCTGGCCGCGCGCCCGGCGGCCAGGTAGACCACGCGATCCATCACCGGCAGCAGCGGGTTCATCTCGTGCGCCGACAGCAGCACGGCGATCTGCTGCTCCCGGGCAATCCTGGCCAGCAGGGTGATGATCTCCTGGCCGCTGCGCAGGTCCAGGTTGGCCAGTGGCTCGTCAAGGAGCAACAGCCGGGGGCGGCTGATCAAGGCCTGGGCGATCAGCACCCGCTGCTGCTCGCCGCCGGACAGGTTGCCGACCCTGGCGTCGGCGAACCGTTCGGCGTCGACCGCGTGCAGCATCTCGCGGACCGCCTGGGCCCGCTGCCGGGACGGCAGCCGGATCCCGTACCGGGTGCCGTCGGCTCCCAGCGCGACCAGGTCTCTCGCCCGGATCGGCATGTCCGGGTCGAGCAGGACCTTCTGCGGTACGTAGCCGATCGCGTCGCGCGAGCGGGGCTTGCCCAGGACCGTCACGGTGCCGCTGGCGGCGCGCTGGAGGCCGAGGATCACCCGCAGCAGCGTGGTCTTGCCCGCGCCGTTCGGGCCGATCAGGCCGGTGAACTCACCCGGCCCGATCACGAAGCTGACATCGTCGAGTACCTGCCGACCGGACAGCGCGACACTGACACCCTCGACGCCGAGGATGGCCGCTGCATGATGCTGGTCTGTCATCACAGGCTCTGGGTTGACACCTTACTGGTCACCGCCTTGTCGATGGCGTTGACCTCCGCGAGCATCCAGGTCTGGTAGTCGTAGCCGGGCGTGGGCATGGTCTCGTACACCCCGACGACCGGCACGCCGGCCTTGACCGCGTTCGACCGGATCGAGCCGGTCAGCGCGCTGACGACCTGCTGGTTATAGGCGAACAGCTTGACCGTGTGCTTGGCGAAGAGGCTGTTCTCCAGCGCGATGTCCTGCGGCGCGGGCTCGGCGCCGTTCATGATGTCGGACTGGAACGAGAACGGGGTCAGGTTCCTGATCCCCATCGCGGTCAGCAGGTAGTCGGCAACCGGCTCGGTGGTGGCGGCCGTGACGCCGGGGTGGGCGGCCCTGAACCGGGCGATCGCGTTCAGCCACGGGGCCAGCGAGCTGTCGAAGCTGGCCAGGTTGGCCTGGAAGTAGGCCTTGTGCGCCGGCTGGAGCGCGGCCAGGTCGGCGGCCAGCGCCCTGGCCACGGCCGGCATCGTGGTCGGGTTGTACCACAGGTGCGGGTTGGGCGTGCTGTCGGGCAGGCCGAGCAGGTTCTGCACCACGATGACCTTGCGCCTGGCGTTCGGGGCCGCCGACTCGATCCTGGTGATCCAGCTGTCGTAGCCCACGCCGTTCTGCACGATCAGGTCGGCCGAGCTGACCTCCTGGGCCACCTGGGCGCTCGCCTCGAACGTGTGCGGGTCGGTGTTCGGGTTGTCCAGGATCGAGGAGACGTGCACGTACCGGCCGCCGATCTGGCCCAGCACGTTGGCGTACTCGTTCTCCGCGCCAACCGCGTTGATCACCGCCGTGCTGCTCGAGGTCTCCGCGGCGCTGCTGCCGCCGATCCCGCACCCGGCCGCCACAAGCGCCAGCGCGGCCAGCGCCGGCCCGCCGACCCAGCGCGAACGCTGCGTTGGAATCCACACGACATGAAACATAGTCTGAGAATGAGTCTCATTGCAACTGGGGGTGGTGGCGTGCGGTGGCCCGCGGCGCAGCGGGCGCGACCGGCCCGGCAAGCCATTTGCATAAACACATTGGCATGTGTTTATATAAGGAGGTGTCGGCCCAGACAAAGGCGTTCGAGGCGGCCGGGGAGCTGCTGAGGGTGCTCGCCGCCCCGGCCCGGCTGGCGATCCTGGCCGAGCTGGCGGAGCAGCCGCGGTTCGTCCACGAGCTGGTCGACCGGCTCGGGATGAGCCAGCCGCTGGTGTCGCAGCACCTTCGGGTGCTGCGCGGCGCGCGGCTGGTCGGGGTCGAGCGCCGCGGCCGGGAGGCCGTGTACTCCCTGGCCGACCTGCACGTCGCCCACATCGTCGCCGACGCCGTCCATCACAGCAGGGAGGAGCCGTGACACCAGCAGGACACGAGGTTCATTCCGCACACGATCACGAGCACGGGCCCGGCTGCGGCCATGCCAGCGTGCAGCGCGAGGGTCACGTCGACTACGTCCACGAGGGCCACGCCCACACCGAGCACGCGGGTCACTACGACGAGCACCCGCTGCCGCACCTGGCTCACGCCGGGCACGGCCACGCTCACGGACTGGGCTGCGGGCACGAGGCCGTCGCTCACGGCGACCATGTCGACTACGAGCACGACGGGCACCGCCACGCCGCCGACGGTGATCACTACGACGAGCACTAGCAGGGCGAGCCGCAAGCACGTTGCTAGGTAGGGGAGCGTCATGTCAGTTCAGGACATGCACAGCGTGGTCGAGCGCAGGCTGCGCCGGATCGACCAGCGCTATACGGCGGGACGACGTGCCATCATCGAGCTGCTGGTCAGCGCCGGCCACCCGGTGAGCATCGAGGACATCGCCGCGCGCCTGCCCGACCTGCCGCGCAGCTCGGCCTACCGGCACCTGACCGACCTGCACGCGGCCGGCCTGGTCCGCCGGGTCACGGCGAGTGACGAGTTCACCCGCTTCGAGCTGGCCGAGGATCTCACCGAGCACCACCACCACCTGCTGTGCGTCAGCTGCGGGAAGGTCACCGACGTCACCCTGCCGGACGGCTTCGAACAGCAGGTGACCGGGGCCATCGGCCAGCTCGCCGATGCCGAGGGCTTTGAAGCGCACAGCCACCGCCTGGACGTCCTCGGCCTCTGCCTCGCCTGCCGGTGATCGCCGCGCAGGCCAGCCGCGCCGATATGCGGCCGCCGCCGCCGGTGCCGTTACATATTCTTAACGGCGCCCATAATGCTGGCCTGCTGCGTCGAGCCAGTCTCCCGCAGCTCTCCCGCAGCCTGCCTTGGTCAGCTGCTAGCCGAGCTTAGGGCTGGCCTTCGCCGCCCGCGGGCGGCTGGCTCCCTGGAAGGTGGGCGATCTGGCCGATGTGGCCAAGCTGCCGGGCGGCGTCGCCGTAGACATAGTGCAGGAGGTGATGCGTCTCCCGGGCCAGCACCAGGCGTTCCTCTTCTATCTTTCGCCGCTTGCGGCTCTGGTTGACCAGGTGCAGCGTCCCGCCCGCGGCGATGCACGCCCCGATGTCGCTGGTGACGTTGGTGTAGTTGCCTCCGATCAGCTCGGCGTTCGCGCTGACCCTGACGCCGAGCAGGGGCAGCAAGATCAGGTAGATGCCGAGGCCCATCAGCACGATCACGTGCGGCTTGCTGGACAGGATGCGCGGCACCCACTGGAGGATCCGGTCGATGCGTGACCTTGGCGTGTCATCGGCGAGATCATTTGTCGAGCCGACCAGCGCGGCCATGCTGTCGCGCTCGTCCTCCGTCGCGGCGTCGTCTTCTGATGCCATCTCGAGGCCTCCCGTGCGGGTTCACGGCCGGCCGACGATTCGTCCCGGCCCGCGGCCGGCGCAGCATACCTGGTGTGCCCCAACCGACTGCGTCAAGTCATGGGCGTGACACGTAGCGTTGCACGTGTCTGGCTGAAGGCTGTGTGCCATAGTCGCGGGGTCGGCTGAACGGCGGAGCGTGGCCCTCCGTGGTCCTGGGTGGCCGTTGCTTTCGGCGCGCATAGCCGGGTCCGGGGCCGGGAGGAGGGTGCAAGGCGCGCGCAGGGGGATCGCGTCGGAGATGGCGCCGGACCGTCAGCATTCCAAACGGAGCGGGAAGGAAACAGATCAATGTCAGGGTTTTCTCGTTCGCGCACCATCCCGGCCCTGGCGGCCGGCTTAATCGCCGTCGCGGCCCCGGCCGCGGCCGCCGCGGCGGCGGCCCACGGGGCCAGGCCGGCGTCCGATCACGGTAACGAGTTCCGCCAGACGAACCTGATCTCCGACCTGGCCAACCAGGGAGCGCAGGTGGTGGACCCGAACCTGCAGAATCCCTGGGGCCTGGCGTTCGGTCCCGCCACGCCGCTGTGGGTGGCGGACAACAACGGCAACGTCGCCACGATCTACACCATCACCCCCGGCGGCAAAATGGCCGCGAACACCAACCACGTGGTCGCGCTGCCGGGCGGCCGGGCCTCGACCGGAGACGGCGCGAGCCCGACCGGTGAGGTGTTCAACCCGTCCACCGGCTTCGTGGTCACCTCCAAGGCCGGCAGCGGCCCGGCGCTGTTCATCTTCTCCGCCGAGGCGGGCCAGATCAGCGCCTGGTCGCCGGCCGCCGACCCGTTCGCCGGAAATAACGCCACCGGCCAGGTGGAGTTCAGCTCGCCGACCGCGGTGTACAAGGGCCTCACGATCGCCCGCACCCACGGCCAGACGTTCCTGTACGCGTCCAATTTCCACGACGGCACCGTGGACGTGTTCAACTCCCAGTTCCAGCTGGTGCATCTTCGCGGGGACTTCCATGACCCGGGCATCCCGGCCGGGTTCGCCCCGTTCGGGATCCAGGCCATCCGCGGGCTCATCTTCGTGACCTACGCCAAGCAGAACGCGGCGAAGCACGATGACGTGGGCGGCCCGGGCAACGGGTTCATCGACGTCTACACCAAGCAGGGCTTCCTGGTGAAGCGCCTGGTCTCGCACGGCGATCTCAACTCCCCGTGGGGACTGGCGCTGGCCCCCGAAGAAGGCTTCGGGCCGTTCTCCGGCGACCTGGTGGTCGGCAACTTCGGTGACGGCCTGATCCACGCCTACGACCTGTTCTCCGGACGACCCGACGGCGCGCTGCTCAACGAGCAGGGCCAGCCGGTCCAGATCGACGACCTGTGGACGCTGAAGTTCGGCTCCGACACCACCGGCGGTGAGCACACGCTGCTGTTCAGCGCCGGCATCAACGACGAGAAGGACGGCCTCGTCGGCTCCCTCAACCACGTCAGCTAACGCCGTCATCAGGGGCTGCCCGGCCGACACGCCGGGCAGCCCTTGGCGTTGCCGCCGTCCGGTCGGCCGGTGAATCAGGGAAGCCGGGCCGAGGGCGGATCAGCGATTAGCCGCCGGGGCTGTTCGGCCCAGTGAACGCGGCGGTGTCGCTCTTGCATGAGGCGGCGCCGGTGGTGCCGCCGTAGGACCTGGCCAGCGTGCCGACCGCCTGCGCGGACGAGCGCACGCGCTTGGCCGCCGGGTGCGAGGTCGCCGGGTGCGAGGCGAGGGCGGTGAAGTTGGCGCCGAGGATCAGGTCGATGGTGCCGGGGGCCAGGCTGGGGTCGCGGCGCACGGTCACCGAGGTGAGCTGCTTCTCCAGCGTGTTCACCTGCGACTGGCTGGTGGCGGAGGCGTACTCGATGACTGAGCTGGTATAGCCGAAGCTTGCCGCGTCGCCGGTGCCGGTGACGACGAAGCCGCGGCCGGCCAGCGCGGCAGCGGCCCGGGAGGCGACCCCGCTGACGCCCGATCCGTTCAGGACCTGCACCCTGACCGCGCCGGGGGCCGCGTCGAGCACGGGAGGCGCCGCCGCGCGGTGTCTGGTCCTCGACACGCTGGGCAGCGTAGCGTCGTGCGCGATCGCCCGGAACAGGCCGCCGGCCTGGGGCTGGGCGAACGACAGCTCGTTAGGATTGGCCGGGTAGGGCACGTTCGGGGCGGTCACGAACTGGACGTCCCTGGCGGGCAGGCCGCGGAAGCTCTCGGCGAGCTGCAGCATGTCCGACTGGCTGAACCCGGTGTCGGTGGTCATCGCGGCCGCCGCGTCGCCGATGACCGACAGCAGCCGCGCCGGGCTGGACAGCAGGCCGCTGTGCAGGACCCCCTGCAGCACCTGAGCCGCCAGGTACTGGTCGCGCTGGATCCGCTGCAGGTCCGAGCCAGTGCCGATATCCTCACGGGTGCGCCAGAACGCCAGCGCCTGCACCCCGCCGATGTGACGCTCGCCGGCCGGCAGCCGCAGCCCGGACTTGGGGATGTCGACGGCGAACGGCACGCACACGTTTACCCCGCCCAAGTCGTTGACCACCTTGACCATGCTGGTCAGGCCCAGCTCGATGAAATGATCCAGGCGGATGCGGGTCTGCTGCTCGACGGTCTTCCACAGGCACGACGGCCCGCCGTTGTTGAACACCGCGTTGATCCGCTCGAACGAGCCCGGGCTGGCCTGCTGCCCGGACCACGACTGGCCCGCGCCCTGCCCGGCCGGGCAGGCGTAGTAGGGCACCATCGTGTCGCGCGGCAGGTTCACGATCGTGACCCCGCGCCGCCCCGGCGAGACGTGCACGATCATGATCGAGTCGGTGCTGTTCTCGGTGTCGTTCCCCGTGTGCAGCAGGGCCCGCTGCTGCGCGGTCAGCTTGGAGCGGTTGTCGGACCCGAACACCAGGATGTTCAGCGCGCTGGTGTATCTCGGCGGGCGGTTGCCCAGGTCGGTCACCGCGACCCGGCCGATGCTGTCCCACACCACGCGGTACTTGACGTACGCGGCCAGCACGGCCAGCACGAGGACGGCCACAACGCTGACCGAGGTCCAGGCGGCGATCCTCGTCCTCAGCGACTGCCGCGGCCCGCTCGCGCTGTCGTGTCCGCGACCAAGCCTGGGAGGCTGCCACGTCCTGCCACGCTTGCGGGCATAACGGCGCACCGTACCTCCCCGGCTCGACCCTCAGAGCAGAACGTACCGTGGCGAGGCCGTCCGAGACCTGCCTGTGACGTTATGTCGTGATAACGGCCGGATGTTCGACCCGGCCGCTTCAGGATAGGCGCAGACAACTGGCGGGTCGCCCGTTTGCGCCGCCACGGCAGCGGGACCTGGCTCGGTCGCGTGACAGGAGGCCACCGGATGAGTCGGCCGGCGGGACTTCCCGCGGCGGGCTACGCTGCCCGTCAGTTCCCGCCCTTTAGCAGGAACATGTTGATTCCCTGCAGGAACTCCTCATGCAGGATGTAAGCGAAACCGAGGCAGAACAGCAGGAGCATCGGGAGCACGGCCCAGAACACGACTATCTGCCGGCCTTCACTCTGCTTCTCGCTCACCCAGCGCTTGACCGCCGGGAGCCTGAGCACGAACGGGAACAGGCTGCACGCCGCGAGCTGGTACAGGCGCTGGTGGAAGATCGGCGTGCCGTCGACGCCGCTCCCCGACCCGTTGAGCCCGCTCTGGACCCCGAATCCCTCCAGCAGCATCAGGTGAAGGAACAGTGCTCCCCATATGACGTAGATGAGCTTGTGCAGTGGCTTCCAGTATCGTCCGAGCTTCCGCTGCGCCCAGGGGTTGCCGGTCAGGAACAGCGGGATGAGCAACGCGTTCATGAAGAGCCCGACGACCAGGAAGCTGTGCCCGGAGAGCCGGCCGAGTACGCCGCCGTTGAAGCTGGTCGCGACGGCCGCGTTGGCCGCGTCGAAGAACGCCGTGGCCGCCATCACCAGGCCGTACCAACGGCGGAGCGGCACGAACCAGCGCTGCCTGGTCACGGTGACCAGCGGGGTGATCATCAGGGTAAGGAGCAGGAGTATCTCGGTTCCGGTCCCCAGGACGCTGGCTTCGCCCAGGTCCAGGAGCTGGCTCTTGCGCGATATGTCTGCGGGCAGGATGAAGATTATCGACGTGAACGCCGGGATGCCCAGGGCCCACAGCGCGATCGTCTGCCTCTTGACGTACCTCCCGAAGAGCCTGACTTCCCCGGCCATCCAGGCGTCTGCGGCGGTAGCCCCTGCCTTACGGGACGGAGGAGCGGTGTCGAAGGTTTCCCTGGTAGCAACCATCGCTGGCGTCTCCTTTCGCAGGGTGGGCACCGCTCCCCTGGCCCTGCCCTCTGCAGCTCTTAGCTGCGCCGTTCGTTACTTGTGCGTCGTCTTGGGGTGATGGGTCTTCTGTCCCTGCTTGAGTGCGTGGTGCCCCTTTGCGGCCCCGGTCTTGTGCTTTGTTGCGGTCTGGTGCGGCGCGGCGTGGCGCCCCGTCGAGTGGTGGGCCGCGGCGGCCTGCTGAGCCAGGAACTGCTGGTCGGTCTCGTTGCCTGCCGTCTCGCCGGTGTTGCCCGCCCGGAAGACGAAGAACCGGAATCCGTTGTGCGCCAGTTCCGCAGAGCCGACCGCGACCGCGAGGACGACCAGGCCCGCCGCGGCGGCCGTGGCCACCCGGAAGGCTTTGAGCTGCCTCGGCTTGCCGGCTGGCTTGGCCGGCCGGAGGTCGGGCTTGGTCGTGGGTCGCGCCGGCCTAGTGGTCGGCGGAGCCAATGGCTCGGCGGCGGGCAGTCCCTCCTGCCCCGGTGCCGTACGAGGGGGCGGGAGCGCCAGGGGCCTGGTGCCCGGGAGCGCCGGGGCGGCCAGGTTGTCGGTGACGAACGCCGCCACCCGGCCCAGCTCGCCGGACATCGCCAGCAAGGCCGCCTTCAGCTCGGCGGCCTCCCGCTCCGCGGCCTGACGGATCGCGGCGGCCTGGCCGGTCGCCTGCTGCTCGATCGCGGCGGCCTGGCTGGCGGCCTGCTGCCGGATCGCGGCGGCCTCCTGCTCGGCGGCCCGGCGGATCGCGGCGGCCTGGTCCCACGCCTCGTGCGTGATCGCGGCGGCCTGCTCCTCCGCCACGGTGAGCACCTGGCCGGCCGGGGCCTGCCCGGCCGGCCACATTGGGCCGCTATCCCGGATGTCGGCCCTCCGCCCGGCCGGGCCGAACGGCCCTGGCTGGGTGCCGAACGCGGCCGGCTGCCAGGGTCCCGGGGCCGCCGGCCCAGCGGCCAGCGGGTTGTCGGGCACGGCGTAGAGCCTCCGGTTGCCATGTCCGGCCTGATCGCTACGGAAAGGCGGGGAGCCGGGGGCGGGCTCGTAGTCTCGTACCAGGGCGTAGCCCCGGGCGGCACCGACGCCCTGTCCCCTGCCATAGCCCGGGCCTGAGGCGTAGCCCTGGTCGTAGCCGGGGCCCGGGTCGTAGCCTGGGCCGGAGTCATATCCGGGGTCGGGGTTATAGCGGGGGCCAGGGTTGTAGCCCCGGGCGGGGGGGTAGCCCTGGTTCGGCCTATAGCCAGGCGCGGGGCCGGAACCTGGGGGAATGACGCGACTCGAGGGATACTGGCCGGTGCTGTAGCCGTGGCCAGAGCCGTAGCCCTGAGAATCAGCCCAGGCCTGCGAGCCGCTGCGCGGCCGGGGACTCCCCGGATTGGGCCGGGCCCCAGGCTGCCGCTGCGGCAGGCGGGGCGCGCCGCCCGCCGGCCGTGCCGGGCGCCTGGAGTTGACGGCCGGGGCCCGCGTCGGCCCAGCCGGACCCTGGGGGTCTGGCCCGCGCGGATCCCGTACCCGCGGCACTGGAGCCGACGGGTGATCGGGGTGCAGCATGGGCGGCGGCGAGTTGAACTGCGGCCAGGAAACTCCGTCGGCATCCGTCAACCAGTCCGGATCTGGGCCTGCGGCTCCGGCTGGCGCTGGGAGGTACTCGCTTGTACTCAACGGCATCCGACCAGGTGCCTGCGGTAGCTCGGCCTCAGACCTCCGGTGCTTGCCGGGGGCAACGGGGACCACGCAGCCTCCAACTGAGTAACGGGATACCCGAGCCGGGCGCTGGTCTCGGGCGGGAGGGGATCGACTTACTCCTCCCCTCGCGTGGCACACTAGGCCATTTGGTGAGGTCCCGGACAAGGACGAACATCTCTCGGGGGACGAGAAACCCTTGGGGGGGGCGGCCGCGTACCCTCCGTCGCAAAGGGGAATCAAACGCGGGACTCGGTCGGAACGGCTTACCCGAAGGTCGCTCGCTCACCGGCGCCTCATGGTACGCGGCGCGGCCGCCGCGGGGAGGCGGTTACGACATACAGAGGCCCGGCCGAGGTCAGCCGTCGGCGCCGTGCCTGCGCGCGGGCGGTGACACGGGGGTCGCGAGGTTCTGGGTGACGTACGCGGCGGCCCGGCCAAGCTCGCCGGACATGGCCAGGAGTGCCGACCGCAGCTCGGCCGCCTCCCGCTCGGCCGCCTCGCGGATCGCGGCGGCCCGGCTCTCTGCCTGCCGACGGATCGTTGCGGCCTCCCGCTCGGCGGCCCGGCGGATCGCGGCGGCCTGGTCCCAGGCCTCGTCCTTGATCGCGGCGGCCTGGTCGTCGGCGGTCTTGGCCTCGCCGCCCGACCCGTGCCCGGCGGCTGGTGCGTCGTTCGGCACCGCGTAGAGAGGGCCAGGCCGCCGTACCGGCAGGCGAGGCCTGACGGCCTGCGGGCCAGGAGTTCCGTGCCGCGTGGGTCCCCAGGCATCGACCGGACCTGCGGCATCGGGAGGCGGCCGGAAGAATCCGGCGGTGCCGAGTGGCGTCCGGGCGGGCGCCTGCGGTGGCTCGTCCTCAGGCCTTCGGTGCTTGCCGTCGGCGGCAGGGACCACGGGGGCCTCCATCCACGTAGGGGACACCCGGGCTAGGCGTCGGTCCCGGGCCGGGAAGGATCGGGTGAACTCCTCCGCGCCGCAGACTAGGCCATCTCCTTCAAGTCCGGATAAGGAATGATATCTCCGGAGGGACGAGAAGCCCTTAGGGGTCGCCCGGGAGCTTCCTGCGGCGGCGGAGCGGCTGGCTCAGCGCCCCTTCAGCCTCGCCCGGATCGCGTCCACGCTGTCCGACGCGGACAGGGCGGCCACGCACAGGCGGTCCATGACGACCAGGTAGTGGTCGACGGTCTCGCGCTTGTCCAGGTAGAGGGCGCTGGTCAGCTGCTCCAGGTACACCAGGTCGGGCAGGTCGCGCTCGCCGAAGCGCAGGATGCTGAACGGCCCTCCCGCTGCGGCGTGCCCGCCCAGCTCCAGCGGGACGAGCTGGAGGCTGACGTTCGGCTGCGCGCTGACCTCGATAAGGTGCTCGAGCTGGCCGCGCATCACATCTGCCCCGCCGATCGGCCGCAGCAGTACCGCCTCGTCGAGCACGGCCCACAGGTGCACCGGCGTGACGCGGGTGAGCACCGCCTGGCGGGCCATGCGCAGGCTGACCCTCCGCTCGACCTCATCGGGGGACCTGGCCGGATGGCCGAGCAGCGTCACAGCTCGCGCGTAGTCGGCGGTCTGCAGCAGGCCCGGCACGAACTGGATCTCGTAGCTGCGGATGGAGGCGGCGGCCTCCTCGAGGCCTACGTAAGGCTCGAACCAGTTCGGCAGGACGTCGGCGTAGTTGTGCCACCAGCCCACCGCGCTCGCCTGCCGGGCCAGTTCCTGCAGCGTCGAGCGGTCCTGCTCGTTCGTGACGCCGTAGAGGGTGAGCAGGTCGGCGATGTCCCGGCTCTTGAAGCCGACCCGGCCGGTCTCGAGCCGGCTGATCTTCGAGCCCGAGGCGCGGATCGCGTACCCGGCATCCTCGAGGGTGATCTGCTTGACCTCACGCAGGCGGCGCAGCTGGGCACCCAGCAGGATACGTAGGGCGGTCGGTCCGCCGCGGCCCGATGAGGCGATCATGTTGTGCACACCCGGCAGGCCCTCGGGCTGAGGTGCGATCATGGATGCCTTTCCCGGAACTCCAGGACCCTATTGTCCCACATTCCGGGATGCCGCCGATTCAGCCGGGAGGATCCCGCGGGCGGCCAGGCACCGGGTCCCCCCCGGTCCGGGCCTGGCCAGCCCGCAGAGCGAGACGGTGCCAACCTGCACCCTCCCGGCAGACAGGACCAACCCCCACCCGGCTGGCGTTCCTGACTATGCACATGAGTCTGCCGGAATCTCACATGCAATCCCAGTAGGGATAACCCTCGTCGGATCGCAGGTGCTCAGTAAGCTGGGGGCGTGGCACGTATGGACCCAGGTGCAGACGAATCCGGCGGTGCGGGCTCGATCGCCGAGCTGGTCGCCCGGGCCCGCCTGGATCCTCCGGAGGGTGCGGACCCGGTCCTGGAAACTGTCCACCTGTCCGCGCTGGTCGAGGGGTCTGAGCGGCCGGTAGCGCGCGTGGCCGCGCTGGGCAAGATAGTGCAGACCGCGTTCCGGCTCGGCCGGGCGAGCGACTGCCTCGCCGCGCTGGATCAGCAGCGGGAGGCGGCCGGAGACGACCCGCCCGCCTTGGTCTGGGCGCTGACTTCGTCGGCGGCGTGCCGGTCCACTTTCGCCCAGTTAGGCCGCGCTCGCGCTGACCTGGCCGAGGTCAGGAGGCTCTGCCACCACGCGGCTCCGCTGCTGGCCGAGCCGTTCTGGCGGTTCGCCGAGACCTTGTGCAACTGGCTGGAGGGGAACTGGGCGGCCGCGCGCGCGGGGGCCACCAGGCTCGATGAAGACCCGGTAAGCCCCGTCTCGCCGGCCATCGCCGGGACCGTTACCGCGCTGCGCGTGGAACTGCTCCGGGGGCTCGGCCTGGCGCACGAGTGCGGGCCGCTCGCCGAGCGGCTGACGTCCGGCGAGCCGGCCGAGATGAGCGCGTGGGCGCTGGCCGGCCTGGACGCCGACGAGGGCCGCCCCGGCGACGCCCTGCGCCGCCTCGCGGGTGTCTGCGACGTCGGCGCGCGAACCGTGTACCGGACCGCTCTGCCGCTCGTCCTGCACCGGATGGCGGAGATCGCTTTCCGGCAGGGCGACCAGGACGTGACGTCGTTCGCCGCCGGGGCCCTGGCCGGCCTCGATCAGGCCGCGCCGCTGAACGAGATCCTCGCCGGGCTGGCGCGGGCCTACGCGACCCGCGACCCGCAGCCTGCCGTGCGAGCCCAGGAGGTCGCCGAGGCCGCGGGCGCCGGAACGCTGGCCGCGGAGGCGCTCACCGCGGCAGGGCAGGTCGGGGACATAGCCGCGCTGCCCGCCGCGCACGCCGCCTGGAGCCGCTTCGGCGCCCCCGGCAAGGCCCGCGCGGTGGCGGCGGCGATGCGCGCCGCCGGGCTGCCAGCTCCGATACCGCGTTACCGTGCCGGCCACCCCCCGGCCGCGGATCCGGACGCGCTGACCGCGCGGGAACGTGCGCTGTGCCGGCTGGTACTTGAGGGCCGCACGAACCAGCAGATCGCCCGCGCTCTCCACATCAGCGTCAAGACCGTGGAGGCGTACCTGACCCGGATCTACCGCAAGACCAAGTGCTCCTCCCGCGTCGAGCTGGCCGTGGCCATCACCGAACACCGCATCCAGCTCGACGACTGAGCACGTCGCTCAGGGAGGCGTTCCGCCGGGGCGAGCGGTGGTGATTCCGTGCTCGGCGGCCCATTGCTGGACGTCGCGGCCCTCGATGGCGGCGGCCATCATCGGCGGGAACTGCTCGGGGGTGCAGGCGAAGACCGCGCACCCGAGGGCCGCGAACGCCGCCGCGTTGTCGTGGTCGTACGCGGGCGCGCCGTCGTCGGACAGGGCCAGCAGCACGATCAGGCGGACGCCCGAGGCGACGATCGTGCCCGCGCGCTTGATCAGTTCCCTCTGGTCGCCGCCCTCGTAGAGGTCGCTGATCAGCAGCATGATCGTGTCGCTCGGCCCGCGGACGAGCGACTGGCTGTACCCGAGCGCCTGGTTGATGTCGGTGCCGCCGCCGAGCTGGGTGCCGAACAGCACCTCCACCGGGTCCTCGAGCCTGGCGGAGAGGTCGACCACGGCCGTGTCGAACACGACCAGCTGCGTGCGCAGCGCGCGCAGCGAGGCGAGAACCGCGGCGAACACGCTGGAGTACACGACCGAGCTGG
>DASYXX010000084.1:0-4465 GCA_035934395.1 Streptosporangiaceae bacterium | reverse complement strand
TATCGACCAGCCCGGCGTCGAGGTGCGCCCGCTGCATCAGATGAACGGCGCGCACGGCTTCAACGAGGTGTTCTTCACCGGCGCGCACGTCGACAGCGACCGGCTGGTCGGCGAGGTCGGCGGCGGCTGGTCGGTGGCGGTGACCACCCTGATGTACGAGCGCTTCATGTCCGCCCTCGGCTCGGTCGCGCCGGGAGTGAAGGGCGGGCAGCTGGGCGAGCCCGCGGGCCGGGCGGCCGCGCGCGCCGCCGAGCAGCGATCCGCGGCCCGGAGCGGCGTCAGCGCTCTGGTGATCGCGGTGGCCAGGGAACTCAACGAGACGGCCGACCCGGTCCGGCGACAGCAGCTGGCCGCGCTCTGGGCGCGGGAGACGACGAACGGGTACCTGGCCCGCGGCGGGCAAAGGGCCCGGGACGCCCGGCGCCCGAGCGCGCAGGGCTCGCTGAGCAAGCTGGCCCGCTCGCAGCTGGTCCGCGCGGGCCGGGAGGCCGGCATGTCGGCGCTCGGTGCGCACGGGATGCTCGACTCCCCCGGCGGGCCGGGCCGGGGCGAGGTTCAGCTGCTGGCGCTGTCCAGCCCGGGCGCCTCCATCGCCGGCGGCACCGACGAGATCCAGCGCGGCATCGTCGGAGAGCGGGTGCTCGGGCTGCCCAAGGAACCACGCCAGGACCGGGACGTCCCGTTCCGGGACCTCACCGTGGGCACGCAGCGACCGCGAGATTAACGGGTACTGACAAGCACGACGCCGGGAGGCTCTGGAATGGAACTTGACCTTGGCCCCGAGATCGCGCAGTTCCGCGCGACTGGATCGCGGCGGAGGCACCCGAGGGCCTCGCCGGCCTGGCCGACTGGAGCGGGGCCTACACGGGCGGCGGCAGCCGGGACCCGCAGCTGACCGAGGCGGCCCTCGCCCCGGCCTACCAGGAATGGGCCCGCAAGCTCCAGGACGCCCGGCTGATCTGCCCGCACTGGCCGGAGGAGTTCGGGGGCCAGGGCATGGACGCGGTCCGCCTGGCCGTGCTGAACGAGGAGTTCCACCGGGCCGGGGTCCCGCGGGTGCTGCGGGGCATGGGCGAGTGGCTGGTCGGGCCGTCGGTGATCGTGCACGGCACGACCGAGCAGCGGGCGCACTTCCTGCCCCGGATCATCTCCGGCGAGGACGTGTACTGCCAGGGCTTCTCCGAGCCGGGACACGGCAGCGACCTGGCCGGCGTGGAGACCCGCGGCATCGTGGACGGCGACGAGGTCGTCATCAGCGGCCAGAAGGTGTGGACGTCCGGGGCCGCCCGGGCCACGATGATGTTCGTCCTGTGCCGGACCGACCCGGCGGTCGAGAAGCACGCGGGGCTGTCATACGTGCTGATCCCGTTCCCGGGCACGGGCATCACGTACCGCCCGATCCGGCAGATGTCCGGCGCCGCCGAATTCTGCGAGGACTTCATCGACGGCGTGCGCGCCCCGCTGTTCAACGTGATCGGCGGCCTCGGCCGAGGCTGGCGGGTGGCGATGACCACGCTGGGATACGAGCGCGGGGGCGCGGCCACCACCGCGCACCTGGGCTACGAGCGCGAGTTCTGGGACCTGGTCGAGACCGCGCGCAAGCACGGCAAGTCGACCGACCCGCTGGTACGCCAGCAGCTGGCCTGGGCGTACACCCAGGTCCAGCTCATGCGCTTCAGCGGGCTGCGCACCCTGGCGCAGGCGGCCGAGGGACGGCCGCCCGGCCCGGAGGCCTCGGTGGCCAAGCTGTTCTGGAGCGAGTATCACAAGCGGCTGGGCGAGATCGCGGTCGGCATCGAGGGCAGCGACGCCCTGCTGCGCCCGCCGGGCGCCGATTACCCGACCAGCGCCTGGCAGAACGTCTTCCTCGGCAGCCGGGCCGGGACCATCTACTCGGGCACGAGCGAGATCCAGCGCAACATCATCGGCGAACGCGCGCTGGGCCTGCCCAAGGAGCCGCGCGCGTGAACCTGCGCGAGTTCTTCACACCGAGGAGCATCGCCATGGTCGGCGCGTCCGACACGTCCGGCTGGGCGCGCTTCGTCGTCGCGAGCAGCGCGACCGTCGGATTCGCCGGGCCGCTGATCACCGTGCATCCGGGGCACGCCACGGCGTTCGGAAAGCCGACCGTGCCCAGCCTGCGGGACCTGCCCGAGCCGGTCGACCTGGCGTTCATCCTGGCGCCGGTCCAGGCCGTGGAGAGCGTGCTGGACGACGCGGGGGCGGCCGGGGTGCGCAGCGCGATCGTGCTCGCGTCCGGCTATCGCGAGGTCGGTCAGGATGGGTGCGTCCTGGAGGACCAGATGGTCGCGCGGGCGCGGGCGAACGGGGTCACCGTGCTCGGTCCGAACTGCCTGGGCTTCCTCAACGCCCACGCACGGTCCGCGCCGTTCGCGCTGACCGTGCCGAAGCCGCTGACCGCGGGCCCGGTCGGCATCGCGCTGCAGAGCGGCGCGCTGGCCAGCGTGGTGCTGGCGTTCGCCCGGTCCCGGGCCATCGGCGTGAGCATGCTTACCACGATGGGTAACGAGTCGATGATCAGCACGCTCGACGTGCTCGACTACCTCGTGGAAGACGAGAACACCCGGGTCATCTGCCTGTTCCTCGAGGAGATCGGTGACCTGGAGAAGTTCGCGCGGGCGGCCGGGAAAGCCGACCAGGCCGGCAAGCCGATCGTCGCGCTGAAGGTCGGCTCCAGCGCGGTCGGCCAGCAGGCGGCGCTGGCGCACACCGGCTCGGTGGCCGGGGACGACGCGGTGGTCGACGCCGTACTGCGCCAGCTCAACGTGATTCGGGTGACCAGCCTCGAGGACCTGCTGTGCACGGCCGCGCTGCTCGGCTACGACCGGTGGCCGCGCGGCCGGCGGATGGGCGTGCTGACCGCCTCCGGCGGCGCGTGCGACATCATCGCCGACAGCGCGAGCGCCCAGGGCATCGAGATCCCGGATTTCGCGCCGGAGACCGTCGCGGCCATCGCCCCGCACCTGCCCCCGTTCGCCGCGGCGAAGAACCCGCTCGACGTGACCGGCTACGTCCTGGCCAACGCGCGCGTGTCCACCCTGACCCCGATCGACCATGCGCTGGACGCCGCCGTGCAGGACCCGGGCCTGGACTTCGTGCTGTTCTCCGGCGTTAACCTGCCGGACGTGCGGCCGCCGGACGAGTCGGTGGCCACCGTCATGGAAGGGCGCGTGGCCTGGCTGGAGCAGCGCATGGCCTCGTCCCCGGTGCCGGTCATCCCGGTGGGCTCGACCTGCGTGGACGTGAGCGAGTACGGCCGGCAGCTGCTGGACCGTCACCGCATCCACCTGCTCGGCGGGATGGAGTTCGGCATCCGGGCCCTGGGCCACGCGCTGGGCTGGGTGGAGAACCGCGGGAACGTGTGGCCGGGCCCCGCCCGCCGGGCCGCCGCCCGCCGGGCCGATCGCCCTGGCGGCACGTGGTCAGAAACCGAGGCGCGGAGCCTGCTCGCGGACTGCGGCGTGCCCGTGGTCCCGGCCGAGCTGGTGCACTCGGCCGACGAGGCGGTCGAGGCGGCCCGGCGGGTCGGCCTGCCGGCCGTCCTGAAGGTCTGCTCGGCTCAGATCGCGCACAAGTCCGACATCGGCGGCGTCGCGCTCGGGCTGGGCACCGACGCGGCGGTCCGGGCCGGCTACGAGCAGGTGGTCGCGGCCGGCCGGTCGGTCCCCGGCGCGCGCATCGACGGCGTGCTGGTCTCCGCGATGCGCACCGGCGGGGTCGAGCTGCTCGCCGGGGTGACCATGGACCCCGCGTTCGGCCCGGTCCTGGCCCTGGGCCTCGGCGGGATCTGGGTGGAGGTCCTGAAGGACACCAGCCTGCGCGTGCTGCCGGTGGACGCGGGCGAGGTGAAGCGCATGCTCGCCGAGCTGCGCGGGCTGCCGCTGCTGCGCGGCGCCCGGGGCTCGCGCCCCGCCGACCTGGACGCGCTGGCCAAGGTGATCACCGTGCTCGGCGATACGGCCATGTCTTTCAACGGAGCGCTGCGCGCGCTCGAGGTCAACCCGCTGTGGGTGAATGGAGATCAAGTCGAGGCGCTCGACGTCCTCGTGGTCACGGAGCCGGCCAGTGCACAGACGCACGGGGCCGCAGAAACGGAGCTAACGACATGCTGATGGGCGTCAGTGCGGAGCAGCAGGAGCTGCGCGAGTCGGTGCGGCGCTTCCTGGCCGACCGCGCCCCGCTGCCGCGGGTTCGCGAGCTCATGGAAACCGACCACGGCACGGACCCCGAGGTCTGGCGGCAGGCGGGCGCCCAGCTGGGCCTCCAGGGGATCGCTATCCCCGAGGAGTACGGCGGGTCGGGATTCTCCTTCGCCGAGCAGGCGATCGTGCTCGAGGAGCTCGGCTCGGCACTGTACAGCGGGCCGTACCTGGCCAGCGCCGTGCTCGCGGCCACCGCGCTGCTGGCCAGCCCGGACGAGCAGGCCAGGCGTGACCTCCTGCCC
>DASYXX010000063.1:0-5295 GCA_035934395.1 Streptosporangiaceae bacterium | reverse complement strand
GTGCGGGACCCGGCCCAGGTGGCGGCCGTGGTGGCGACCGCGCTGGGGATCCGCAACATGCCCTCGGTCGCGGCCGCGGACGCGCTCGCTCACGCGCTTGCCGGGCGCCAGTTGCTGCTGGTGCTGGACAACTGCGAGCACGTGATCGGCGCGGCGGCGGAGCTGTGCGGCAGGCTGCTGCTCGGCGCCGACGACGTACGGGTGCTGGCGACCAGCCGCGAGCCGCTGCGGATAGCCGGCGAGGCGCGGTACCGGCTGGCGCCCCTGACGCTGGCCGATCCCGAGGACCTGGATGCCGCGAAGGAGTGCGAGGCGGTGACGCTGTTCGCGGACCGGGCTCGCCAGGCGGATCGCGGGTTCGCGCTCGACGAGACGACCGGGCCGATCGTGGCGCAGCTGGTAACGCGGCTGGACGGGATGCCGCTCGCGATCGAGCTGGCGGCGGCCCGGGCGGACGCGCTCGGCGTGGCACAGCTCCTGGACCGGATCGACGACCGGTTCGGTCTGCTCGCGGACGGCGACCGGCTGGCGGACGAGCGACAGCGGTCGCTCGCGGCCGCGGTGAAGTGGAGCTACCAGCTGCTCGATGACGCCGAGCGGCGCGTGTTCCGCGCGGTGTCGGCGTTCCCCGGGCCGTTCACGCTGGAGGGAGCCGAGGCGGTGGCCGGGCCCGATGCGCGGAAGGCCGTGCTGCGGCTGGTCGACTGCTCGCTGCTGGTCCCGCCGCGGGTCGAGCCGGACGGCCGATCCCGGTACCTGATGCTGGAGACGCTGCGGGCCTACGGGGCCGGGCTCCTGGCCGAGGCGGGCGAGGAGGGCGCGGTCACAGCCGCGCTCGCCGCGTACGCGCTGAAGGTAGCCGAGGAGGCCGCGCTCGGCCTGCAGACGCGCACCGGGGAGGTGGCGGGCCTGCGACATCTTGACGCCGAGGAAGTCACCCTGCGCCACGCGCTGGCCTGGGCCATGGAGCGCGACCCCCGCATGGCGCTGCGGCTCGCGCTCACGCAGGGGCCGTGGTGGCAGCTCCGGGGCCGCCTGACGGCTGCGGCCCCGCTGCTGGCCGTGGCCGCCGACTGTGCCCAGGCCGGCAGCGAGGAGTGGTGCGCCGCCCGCATGCTTCTCGGCCAGGCCGCCGACCAGGCGGCCGATCCGGCCGGGGCACTGCGGCATTTCACCGTGGTCCGCGACACGCTCGAGGACACAAGGCAGCCCGTGTCACCGGTCCGGTCTCTGTTGCTCGCGCTCTGCCTGAGCGGCCTGTCAGGGACCCTGCTGTACCTCGGCCGGGGCGCCGACGCAGCCGACGAGGGCCGCCGGTCGCTGGCCCTGGCCCGGGAGACCGGCCTCCCGGGCGTCGAGGCGGTGGCCCTTGCCAGCCTAAGCGCGGCCGTCTGGTCCGAGGGGGACCGGGACGGCGCCCTCCGGCTCGTCCACCAGGCGCAGCAGACCCCGGGCGAGATCCCCGGCGCGCTGGACCGCAGCCTCGGCGTGCTGGTGACGATGCTGCTGACCGAGGCCGGCGACCTCACCGCCGCCGAGCAGGCGGGCACGGCCGGACTGGCCCGCTGCAGGGAAGTGGGTGACGTCGTGGACCTCTGCTTCCAGCTCCGGAATATGGCGGTCCTGGACCTGCGGGCCGGCCGGGTACAGCAAGCGGCAGCACACCTGCACGAGCAGCTCGTG
Source organism: Streptosporangiaceae bacterium (assembly GCA_035934395.1). Classification (GTDB taxonomy): domain Bacteria; phylum Actinomycetota; class Actinomycetes; order Streptosporangiales; family Streptosporangiaceae; genus JASHPR01. Next base: position 3,612 of record DASYXX010000063.1, on the reverse strand, counting down.
ATCGCCGTGCGGGCCGGGCTGCGGGCTGGCGTGCTCACCGGCCTGGACGGCTGCGGGTACCTGTGCGCCGCGACCGGGCGCGAGGCCGAGGCGGTCACGGTGTGGGCGGCGATGTCCGCGCTCGCCGACCCGTTCCCGCTCCCGTTCGAGTCCCGGTATCCGGGCAACCGGGACGAGATCCTGCGGAACGCCGCTGCGCTCATCGGGCCGGACGGCGCACGGGCGGCCGAAGAGCGCGGCACGGCGATGAGCCTGACCACCGCCACCGAGTACGCCCTGATGCTCGCTGCCTCGCATGCGGCGCCGCCGGGCGCGGGCGGAGCGGCGCTGGCAACACCGGACGGCCCGGCGGCCACCCCGACGGGCCTGGACAAGCTCAGCCCCCGGGAACGGGAGCTGGTCACCCTGGTCGCGCAGGGGCGCACCGACGCGCAGATCGCGGCCCAGCTCTACATCAGCGTGCGCACGGTCAGCTCGCACCTGGACCGGATCCGGGACAAGACCGGCTGCCGGCGCCGCGCCGACCTCACCCGCCTCGCCCTCAGCGCCGGCCTGGTCTGACTCAGCCCGGCGCCCCCTTCGCGCGGCCGTGTGGGTGATTCCACCCCTGTCGCGGCCGCGCGCCACAAGGGGTGGGCCGACCCCTGCCGCGGGCCCAGCGAGGCGGCGAACCTGGGGCTGGGCCGGACAAGCGGCCAGTCTCAAGCAGAGAGGACGGGGCAATGACCGCACAGCTTGCCCCCGAGGGAACGGAGCCAAGGACACAGCCGACCGTCCCTGCCCGCCCCGTGGGGCGTTGACGACAAGTGGCACACCACGTAACCATCGTGGCCAGCGGCGGCCGGGCCGGCCGGCCCGGCCAGGTGTCCGCTGGCCACGCGCGACAGGCGGGAGGTGCGTAGCAGTGGACTCGTTCGCTGGGAAGCTCGCGGCGGTGACCGGCGGCGGCTCGGGCATGGGCCGTGAGCTCGTCCGCCAGCTGGCGGCGCAGGGCTGCTCGGTCGCGGCGTGCGACCTGTTCGCGGACACCGTCGCGGAGACCGTCAGCTCGGCGCAGGCGGCCGCCCCGCCCGGCGTCCTGGTCACCGCTCATGCCTGCGACGTCGCCGACGAGGCGCAGGTCCTGCGGTTCCGCGACGAGCTGCTCGAGCAGCACGCCAGCGAGCACGTCGACCTGGTGTTCAGCAACGCGGGCATCGGCGGCGCCGCCAGCTTCGTCAACGACAGCCGCGAGGAGTGGGAGCGCGTGTTCGCCATCGACTGGTGGGGCACGTACTACTGCGCTCGCGCGTTCCTGCCGCTGCTGATCGCGAGCGGCGACGGCGTCCTGGTCAACACCAGCAGCGTGAACGGGTTCTGGGCCGCGCTGGGCCCGGGCATGCCGAACCAGGCCTACAGCACGGCGAAGTTCGCCGTGCGGGGCTTCTCGGAGGCGCTCATCGAGGACCTGCGCAGCAACGCGCCCCAGGTCCGGGTCGCGGTCGTGCTTCCCGGGCACGTGGGCACGAACATCCTCCCCAACAGCAACCGGGCCCTCGGCAAGCCCGACCCCGAGCACATGAGCGACGCCCAGGTCGCGGAGATGATCCCCCCCGACGTGCAGGCCAAGCTCATCGAGGCCGGCCTGCTGGCCAAGGGCGCGTCAGCGGACGACGTGCGCCGGATGATCGCGAGATTCTGGACCGACTTCCGGGACAAGGCACCGCTCAGCGCCGCCGACGCGGCGACCGTCATCCTCGACGGCGTGCGGTCCGGCTCCTGGCGGATCCTGGTCGGCAAGGACGCCAAGATGCTCGACGAGAAGGTGCGCGAGAAGCCCGAGTCCGCCTACGACTACGAGGAGCTGTTCCGCGGGCTGACCGGAGGCGAGTCGGCCGGCGGCGACACGGCCACGGACTCCTGACCCTCGGGCGCCGGTCTCGTCGCGCGAACCCACCGTCAACATGCCCTCCGACAGAACTCCCCGCCGGCGCTGATTACCAGGATCGTGTGGGGACGGGCCGGTTCGTTGAGAAGTCAGTCATCGTGACGGGGGCAAGGACCGGCTGGAGGACGTGCACAAGCAGGCACTGCTCGGCGGCCAGCTGATCAAGCGCTGGGGCAGGTCGATGACCTGGTCGAGTTCGTGCTGCTGCTGTGCTCCGACGGCGCGGCGTTCCTCACGGGCCAGACCATGACCGTCGACGGCGGCTTCGTCGAGCGCATCTGACCTGGCCGGCGGCACGGCGAAGCGCGCCGCGGGCCAGGCACGCCATCGTGCCCGGATACTCCCCGCTCCGTTATAAGAATATATAATATTAACGTCACGACGGGAGGTGCCCTCAGAATGTGCGCGTGTCAACGGGGTCTCGGCCATGGGCGCTGACCTGGCGGGCCGGATCGCGGTCGTGACCGGCGCGGGCTCGGGTCTTGGCGCCGCGATGTGCGGCCGCTTCGCCGCGGCCGGGATGGCGGTCGGCGCGCTCAGCTTCACCCGGGGCGGGCGATGTCCGTCAGTCTTGTACGAGGGACCGTGGTAATGGTCGCCAGGTTGCCCGGGAGGGCTGGCACTCGCGGTCACCGGAGGCCATCAGCGACGGCAGGGGGCGAGGACGTGCACTACAGGTTCGAGGTCGTGACGGTCCCGGTGTCCGACGTGGACCGGGCCAAGGACTTCTACCAGCGGCTGGGGTGGCGGCTGGACGCCGACTTCCAGTTCGAGGATGGCGGGCGGGAGGTGCAGGTGACCCCGCCCGGGTCGGCATGCTCGGTGCACTTCGGCACCGGGGCCACTCCGGCCAGGCCGGGCTCGGCGCAGGGCCTCGAGCTGGTGGTGGACGACATCGACGCGGCCCGTGACGAGCTGTCCGGGCACGGCGCCGAGGTGAGCGAGGTATTCCATACCGATCACGGCACGCGCGTGCCCGGCCCGGACCCGGAGCATCGCAGCTACCGCTCGCTTGCCTCGTTCAGAGACCCGGACGGCAATGGCTGGCTGCTCCAGGAGGTCACCAGCCGCCTGCCCGGCCGGACGACATCCCCGCTGGCGGCCTACGGCTCGGTGTCCGCACTGGCCGACGCGATGCGCCGCGCGGCGGAGGCGCACAGCAAGCACGAGAAGGAGATCGGGCGTTCTGACCCGGACTGGCCGGACTGGTACGCCCAGTACATGGCGGACGAGGCGGCCCGGAAGGACGCAGCCGCTCGCTAGCGCCGGGTGATTTTTGCGGCCGATCGCAGGCCAGGATGTGCTCCGCGCACCCAGCCGTGGCAGGGCCGCCCGCCACCGCGCCGAAGACCGCCCGCCACCGGGCCGAAGACGCTGCATCGCGCCGGAGCCCGCCCGTTATGCGGCTTTTGCCGCTTCCCGCCTCCGCTGGCCGTGTGGTCAATGGGCCATCGACCCCCATAGAGCGTGGTCGACGGCCCATCGACCCCAATCCGGCGGGGACGCACCGCCGAGACCTTCGGCCGAGATGACTGGCCTTCCCTGTGGGTGGGCTCAGGCGGCGACGGTGAGCTGGCTGCCGCAGTGCGGGCATTTGGTCGCATCGACCGCCAGGTCGGCCAGCTTGCAGTTCGGGCAGGTCTTGGTCGGCGGCGGGTCGCCGAAGACGGTCTTGCCGCGCTTGC
>DASYXX010000252.1:0-10325 GCA_035934395.1 Streptosporangiaceae bacterium | reverse complement strand
GGCCGCAGCGGGCTGAAGATCAGTGAGATCGCGTACGGCAACTGGATCACGCACGGCTCGCAGGTCGAGGAGGAGGCGGCGGCCGCATGCGTGGCGGCGGCGCTCGACGAGGGCATCACGACCTTCGACACCGCCGACGTCTACGCGGGGACCAGGGCCGAGGAGGTGCTCGGCCGTGCCCTGCACGGGGTGCGCCGCGAGTCGCTCGAGATCTTCACCAAGGCCTACTGGCCGGTCGGCCGGGGACCGAATGACAGCGGCCTGTCGCGCAAGCACATCATGGAGTCCGCGCATAACTCGCTCCGGCGGCTGCAGACCGACTACCTGGACCTCTACCAGGCGCACCGTTACGACCACGAGACGCCGCTCGAGGAGACACTGCGCGCCTTCGACGACCTGGTCCGCCAGGGCAAGGTGCTGTACGTGGGCGTCTCCGAGTGGCGGGCCGACGAGATCGCCGCCGCGGTACGCGTCGCCGGGCAGATGGGCCTCGACAAGATCGTGTCGAATCAGCCGCAGTACAGCATGATCTGGCGGGTCATCGAGTCGGAGGTGGTACCGCTCTGCGAGAAGGAGGGCATCGGCCAGGTCGTGTTCTCCCCGATCGCCCAGGGGGTGCTCACCGGCAAGTACCAGCCGGGCGCGGCGGTCCCGGCAGGCTCGCGCGCGACCGACGCCAGCGGGGCGGCGTTCATCAAGGGCCTGCTGACCGACGACGTCCTCTCCCGGGTGCAGCAGCTCAAGCCGCTCGCCGAGGAGGCCGGCCTGACGCTGGCGCAGCTGGCCGTGGCCTGGACCCTGCAGAACCCGAACGTCGCCGCGGCGATCGTCGGGGCCACCCGGCCCGAGCAGGTGCGCGAGAACGCGCGGGCCTCCGGTGTCCGGCTCGACCCGGAGATCATGCGGCGGATCGACGCGGTACTCGGCCCGGTGATCGTCACCGACCCGGCGCTGACCGCGAGCCCCCCGGCGCGCCCCTGACGGCCTACTCCGCTGGGTGCAGGCTCATCGGGCCGTACTCGGCCCGGCCCTCCTCCATCAGCGTCACCTGGTCGACCCCGACGTCGAGCAGGGCCCGCCAGTTCTCGCCGATCCAGGTCTCCGCGTCGCCCTGGCTGCTGAACGTCTCCTTCGGCAGCCCGCGCGACCCGAGCACGGTCCCGTCTTCCTTCTCCAGCTGCCAGCTCCAGCTCATGCCGAGTAAATCTAATCCACGTAACGCCGCGCCGTGCCGCGGGCCCGCACCGCCAGGCCGGGTTCCCCGCGACATGCTGTAGCCCTGGCTCGGTGCCCAAACCGGGGCGGGAAGGGGGCGGAACGTGGAAGTTCGCTTGGCCGGCACCGGCGGCGGCCGCGGGTGGCCGCGGCCGGACTGCCGCTGTGCTTCGTGTGAGCGGGCCCGGTCGGCAGGCCGCCGCCGGGCTCCCACCCGGGTGCTCGTCGACGGCGTGCTGGGCATCGACCCCGGAACGCCGCCCGTTCCCGGGCCCGCCGCCTCGGGGTACCGCGTCGAGCGGGTGCCCGGAGCATGGGCCGTGACCGGCCCGGACGGCGCCAGGCTGCTCGTCGGCGACGGCCCGGGTGACGAAGACCAAGGGACCCCCCCGCGCACGGGCGCGGGGGCCGCGGGCGGCGGGCCCTACGACCTGGTGCTGCTCGACCTGCTCGACAACCCGGCGCAGCTCGGCGCGCTTCGCCGCCGGGGCCTGGTGCACGCCCGGACCGTCGCCGCCGTGCTGCACGCCGATCACCGGATCTCCTCCGAGGAGGAGCTGGCCCGGCGGGGCCGGTACTGGGGCGTCACGGTGCCGGACGACGGCGACGTCCTGACCGCGGCGCCGGCCCCCGCGAGCCCCGCGGCCGGGCCCGCGGCCGGCCGGGGCCTGCCCCGCCGGGTTCTGGTGCTCGGCGGGGCGCGGTCGGGGAAGTCGCGGCACGCCGAGCTCAGGCTGGCCGCCGAGCCGCGAGTGACCTACCTGGCCGCGGGCCCTTATCCCCCAGCCGCCTCCCCTTCCCCCTCCACTGCGCAGCCCGCCGCCGATGCCGACTGGGCCGAGCGGGTGGCGGCGCACCGGGCCAGGCGGCCCCCCTGGTGGCAGACGGTGGAGAGCCTCGATGTGGCGGCGACGTTGCGGTCGGAGTGCGGGGCCGTGCTCGTTGACGGAGCGGGCACCTGGCTGGCCGCGGTGATGGACGAGTCCGGCGCCTGGGCCGAGGAGGACGGCGACGCGGGGCCAGCCAGTGCCGAGGCCCGGATCGCCGCGAGGGTCGACGAGCTCCTCGAGGCGTGGCGGCAGACCCGGGCCCTGGTGGTCGTGGTGAGCGACGAGGTCGGCTCCGGCATCCACCCCCCGACCCGCGCCGGACGGCTGTTCCGTGACCAGCTGGGCTGGCTCAACCAGCGGCTCGCCGCCGAGTCCGAGGAAGCCGTCCTGATGGTCGCGGGCCGGGCCCTGACCCTGCCCAGTTGACCGGAATCGCCACTATTCACGTTTTCGGAACGCGAACGGTAACAGAGTCCGCGCGGGAACTGTTAAGTTCTATCCGCTAGCACCCACGCAGCGTGGCGCTTTGGGCAGCGCTCTGCAGATCAGCCCCGCAACAAGGTGGTGACGACATGACGCGCATTGTCGTCGTTGGTGACCTCATGACCGATACGGTCGCTCACGCGGCGCTGCCTCTGGCCAGGGGCAGCGACACGCCAGCCACGGTGACCATGCATGGCGGGGGTTCGGGCGCGAACATCGCCGCCTGGCTCGCCGTGGACGGCGCCGAGGTGGCCTTCGTCGGGCGGCGCGGCGCCGACATCGCCGGCCGCAACCGCGACATGGAGCTGATGGGCTACGGCGTGGACGCCAGGCTCGTCATGGACCCGGAACGGCCAACCGGGACCTGCGTGGTGATGGTCACTCACAAGGGCGACCACACGATGCTCTCCGACCCCGGGGCCAACGCGGCGCTGTCACCCGATGACCTGCCCAAGGACCTGTTCACGCCGGGCAGTCACCTGCATATCTCGGGGTACACGCTGCTCAACGAGACCTCCAGGCCGGCGACGCTGGCGGCGATGAGCCACGCCCAGCGCGCCGGGATGACCATTTCGGTGGATGGCGCCTCGTCCGCCCCGCTCGAGCGCGTCGGCGCCGAGCCGTTCCTGCAGCTGACCAACGGGGCGACGCTGCTGTTCGTGAACGGTGACCAGGCGCGCGTGCTCACCGGCCGGGAGCAGCCCGAGCAGGCCGCTCGGGTGCTGAACGCCTGGTACCCCCAGGTGGTGATGAAGCTCGGCCCGGACGGGGCGCTGTTCTACGCCAACGGGCGCCCCGAGCCGTTCCGGGTCCCCGGGCCGCCGATCGAGCGGATCATCGACGGGACCGGGGCCGGGGACGCGTTCTGCGCGGGCTTCCTGCCGGCCTGGCTGGACAAGAAGCCCCCGGGCGAGGCGCTGGCCAGCGGCTGCCGCCTCGCGGCCCGGGCCCTCAGCATGGTCGGCGCGCGCCCCGCGCTCTAGCGGCGTCCCGTCCCGGGCCGGCGTGTCCCAGGCCCGCACGTGCTTCAGCACGCCAGCTGTGGCCCGGCCGCCCGCCATCGGGCCTGGCAGCCGCCCGTTATGCCGTTTTCGTCGTGTCTCGCGCGCGCTTGCCATGTGGTCGATGGGCCGTCCACCGCCATAGAACGCGGTCGATGGGCCATCGACCATACTCCCGCGGCTCTGCGACCGACAGCCTCGACGCCGCGAAGGGTTGGGTATGTGAGGCCCGTGTGACGCGCGTGGCGTTCTGCGGATCCGGCACATGCGTTATGTCACATTCTTTCTGCGTCGGCCGCCATTCCTGGCGCCGATGGCCGGTCAAAAGCGGCTCAGCCAGGCGCCGGCCACCGAGCGGAGCCGGTCGGCGTCGAGCTGGTAGACACGCTGCCTACCGCGCAGGGTCACGCGGACCAGGCCGGCGTCTTCCAGGATTCTCAGGTGCCTGGTCGTGGTCGGCCACGAGGGCTAACAATAGTGAGCCCCCGGGCACGGCAGAATCGCGTCATGGCCGACTACCTGAGGGATCTGTTCTCGCTCGACGGACGGGTGGCCGTGGTCACCGGCGGCAGTTCTGGGATCGGGCTCGCCATCGCCGGGGCACTGGCCGGCGCGGGAGCCCGGGTTGTCCTGCTCGCGCGCCACGCCGACGCGCTGGCCGTCGCCGTGGACGCGATCGCGGCGGAGGGCGGCAGCGCGGCGTGGGTCAGCGTGGACGTGGGCGACCGCCAGGCCCTGGCGCGCGGTGCCGAGCAGGCGGCCGGGCGGTTCGGCGAGCCCGACATCCTGGTCAACTGCGCGGGCATCAACCTGCGCCCGCCGATGAGCGCGCTCACGGTCGGCGACTGGGACCAGACGATGGCGGTCAACCTGACCGCCCCGTTCCTGCTCGGCCAGCGCTTCGGCCCGGCGATGGCCGAGCGGGGCTGGGGGCGGATCATCAACGTCGCGTCCCAGCAGGCCGTCCGGGCGTTCGGGAACAGCGGGGGATACGGCGCCTCCAAGGGCGGCCTGGCCTCGCTGACCCGGTCCCAGTCCGAGGCGTGGGCGCCGCTCGGGGTGTGCTGCAACGCGATCTGCCCCGGCTTCGTGATCACACCGCTGACCCGGGAGGCCGCGAGCGACCCCGGCCGCTCGGCCGCGCTCGCCGCGCGCACGATGATCGGCCGCAACGGCGAGGCCGCCGATTTCGAGGGCATCGCCGTGTTCCTGGCCAGCCGGGCCAGCGGCTACGTGACCGGGCAGCTCATCTTCGTGGACGGCGGCTTCTCCGCGACGTGACCGGCCGCCGCGCGCCGTTGCCCACGACCACTCAATCTTGCAGGCACAATGGCGCCATGGCCAGAGGAACCACGACAACCCCGCCCCCCGAGGACTTCGAGGAAAACATCGTCGACATCGATGTCACCGAGGAGATGCGGGCCAGCTACCTCGAGTATGCGTACTCGGTGATCTACCAGCGCGCCCTGCCCGACGCCCGGGACGGGCTCAAGCCGGTGCAGCGCCGGATCCTCTATCAGATGCGCGAGATGGGCCTGACGCCGCAGCGTGCCCACGTCAAGTGCGCCCAGGTCGTCGGCCAGGTCATGGGCCGGCTGCATCCGCACGGCGACGGCGCCATCTACGACGCGCTGGTCCGGATGAACCAGCCCTGGGCGATGCGCCTGCCGCTGATCGACGGGCACGGCAACTTCGGCTCGCCGGACGACGCCCCGGCCGCGTACCGCTACACCGAGGCCCGGCTGGCCGCGGCGGCCATGGAGATGACCGCCTCGCTCGACGAGGACACGGTCGACTTCGTGCCGAACTACGACGGCACCGAGACCCAGCCCGAGGTCCTCCCCGCCGCGATCCCCAACCTGCTGGTCAACGGGACCGCCGGGATCGCCGTGGGAATGGCCACCAACATGGCCCCGCACAACCTGGGCGAGGTCGTCGCGGCCGCCCGGCACCTGATCGCCCACCCGGACGCGGGCCTGGACGAGCTGATGCGGTTCGTGCCCGGGCCCGACCTGCCGACCGGCGGGAAGATCGTCGGGCTGGACGGCATCCGCGAGGCTTACGAGACGGGCCGCGGCGTCTTCCGCACCCGGGCCGCGGCCCGGGTCGAGAAGATCACCCCGCGGCGCACCGGGATCGTGGTCACCGAGCTGCCCTACGGGGTCGGCCCGGAGAAGGTGGTAGCCCGGATCAAGGACCTGGTCCAGGCGAGGAAGCTGGCCGGCATCTCCGACCTGAAGGACCTGACCGGCCGGAATACCGACGGCCTCCGGCTGGTGATCGAGCTGCGCAGCGGGTTCCACCCCGAGGCCCTGCTGGACGAGCTGTACCGGCTGACCCCGATGGAGGACACGTTCGGCATCAACAACGTCGCGCTGGTCGACGGGCAGCCGCGGCTGCTCGGGCTGCGTGAGCTGCTGCAGATCTACGTCGACCACCGGATCGAGGTGGTCCGCCGCCGCACCGCTTTCCGGCGCCGCAAGCGCGAGGACCGGATGCACCTGGTCGACGGCCTGCTCATCGCGCTGCTGAACATCGACGAGGTCATTCAGGTGATCCGCACCAGCGACGATGCCGCGGCCGCCAAGGACCGGCTGATGCAGGTGTTCGACCTCTCGGAGATCCAGGCGCAGTACATCCTGGACATGCCGCTGCGCCGGCTGACCCGCTACGACCGGCTGGAGCTCGAGCGCGAGCGCGAGACCTTGGAGCGCGAGATCGCCGAACTCACCGCGATCCTCGACTCCGAGCAGAAACTGCGCGAGCTGGTCTCGGCCGAGCTGGGCGAGATCAGCGAGCGCTTCGCCACCCCGCGCCGCACGGTGCTGCTGGAGAGCAGCGGCGCGGCCCGAACCGCCGCGGTGCCGCTGGAGGTGGCCGACGACCCGTGCACGGTGCTGCTGTCGACCACGGGGCTGCTCGCGCGGACAGAACAGACCGCCGCACCCGCCGGCGGCGGGCCGCGCGCCGCGCACGACGCGATCGTCTCGGCGGTCGCGACGACCGCGCGGGGCACGGTTGGCGTGGTGACGTCGCGCGGCCGGCTGATCCGGCTCGGCGTGCTGGAACTGCCCGCGCTACCGCCGAGCGCACACTCCCCCGGGCTGGCGGGCGGCGCCCCGGTCACCGAGTTCCTGTCCCTGGAGCCCGGGGAGACCGTGGCCGGGCTCGCCGCGGCGGACAGCGCGGGCGCGGGCCTCGCGGTCGGGACCGCCGGCGGCGTGGTCAAGCGGGTGGCCCCCGACTACCCGCAGAACGCGACGGACTTCGAGATCATCGCGCTCAAGGACGGCGACCGGGTGGTGGGCGCGTTGCAGCTCGCCGACGAGGAGCAGGACCTGGTGTTCGTGACCAGCGACGCGCAGCTGCTGCGGTTCGGCGCGGCGGCGGTCCGGCCGCAGGGCCGGTCGGCGGCCGGAATGGCGGGGATCAGGCTGGCTCCCCGGGTCGGCGTGGTCTGGTTCGGCGCGGTGGACCCGGGGGGAGCCGACCCGGTGGTCGTCACGGTCGCCGGCAGCGCCGGCGCGCTTCCCGGCACGTCGGCGGTGACCGTGAAGGTGACGCCGTACGCCGAGTACCCGCCAAAGGGCCGCGCCACCGGCGGGGTCCGCTGCCACCGGTTCCTGAAGGGCGAGGACGTGCTGGTGCTGGCCTGGGCCGGCCCCGGGCCCGGGCATGGCGCGACCGAGGCCGGCACGCCGGTCGAGCTCCCGCCGCCGGACGGCCGCCGGGACGGCTCGGGCGCCCGCGTCCGCCACCCGCTCGCCGCCGTGGGAGGACCAGCTCCGGGATGACGGGGCGACTCGTCAGGCGTCGATGCGCGACGGGTCGAGCTCGGCGGCGCCGCCGATGATGAAATCCCGGCGCGGCGCCACCTCGGTGCCCATGAGCAGGTCGAACATGGAGGCTGCCGCTGCCGCGTCCTCGATCCTGATCCGGCGCAGCGTCCGGTGCCGGGGATCCATCGTGGTGTCGGCCAGCTGCTTGGCGTCCATCTCGCCGAGGCCCTTGTACCGCTGCGGCGGCTCCTTCCAGCGCTGGCCGCGGCGCTCGAGCTGCAGCAGCGCGCGGTGCAGCTCGGCGTCGGAGTAGGTGTAGCTGTACTTCGGCTGCCCCTTGCGCGGGTTGATGAGCTCGATCCGGTGCAGCGGCGGCACCGCGGCGAAGACCCGGCCCGCATCGACCATCGGCCGCATGTAGCGGTGGAACAGCGTGAGCAGCAGCGTCCTGATGTGCGCCCCGTCGACGTCGGCGTCGGCCATGAAGATGATCCGCTGGTACCTGGCCGCGTCCAGGTCGAACGCGGCGCCCGAGCCGGCCCCGATCACCTGGATGATCGCCGCACACTCGGCGTTCTTGAGCATGTCGCTCAGCGAGGCCTTCTGCACATTGAGGATCTTGCCGCGGATCGGGAGCAGCGCCTGGAACTCCGAGTCCCTGGCGAGCTTGGCCGTGCCGAGCGCGGAGTCGCCCTCGACGATGAACAGCTCACTCCGGTCGTCGACGGCGCGGCAGTCGACCAGCTTGGCGGGCAGCGCCGAGGCCGCGAGCGCCGACTTGCGGCGCTGGTTCTCGCGGTGCTCGCGCGCGGCGATCCGGGTCTTCGCGGCGGCGGCCACCTTGTCGAGCACCGCCCGGGCCTGCGGCCTGCTGCGGCTCCGGGTGAAGAAGGCGTGCAGCTCCTCCTCCACCACCTCCTTGACGATCCTGGTCGCCGCCGGGGTGCCGAGCACCTCCTTCGTCTGACCCTCGAACTGCGGCTCCGGCAGCCGCACCGCGATCACCGCGGTGAGGCCCTCGAGGATGTCCTCCTTGATGACCTGCGCGTCGCCGTTCTTCAGCAGCCGGAGCGCGCGGAGCTGCTCGTTAAGGACGCGGACCATGGCCCGGTCGAAGCCGCTCACGTGGGTGCCGCCCTTGGGCGTGGCGATCACGTTGACGAACGAGCGGGTCACGGTGGCGTAACCGGTGTCCCAGCGCAGCGCGACGTCGACGGCGAGCTCGCGCTCAACGTCGGTGGGGATGAGATGACCCTGGCCGTCAAGGACCGGCACGGTCTCGGTGAATCGCCCGGAGCCGACCAGCCGGACCACGTCCGTGACCGGCTCTCCGCGCGACAAGTGGGCGCAGAACTCGCTGATCCCGCCCGCGAAGCGGAACTCCGCTTCCCGCTCGCCCTCGTCGTCCCGCTCGTCCGCGCGCAGCGGCAGGGCGGTAACGCCGGGATGAGCGTCCTCGGCGGAGGCGGAGCTGTCCTGGCCGGCCCGGTCGAGCCCCGCGCCGTCGAGGCGAGCGCGGGCGCGGTCGGCGTCGGACCGCTCGTCCACCACCCTGATCGTGAGCCCGGGCACCAGGTAGGCGGTCTGGCGCGCCCGCTGCGTCAGCGCCTCGAAGCTCCACAGCGCCCCGCGCACGAACACCTGCTGGTCCGGCCAGAACCTGATCCTGGTGCCGGTCAGCGTCTTGGCCACCCGGCGCACCTTGCGGAGCCCCGTGGCGGGCCGGAACGGCGCGTCCGGGCCCGGCCCGCTGAACTCCCCGGGCACGCCGCGGCGGAAGCTGGCCGCCCACTCGGCGCCGCTCCGGTCGACCTCCACGTCCAGCCGGCCGGCCAGGGCGTTCACCACGGACGCGCCCACGCCGTGCAGCCCGCCCGACGCGGTGTAGGACCCGCCGCCGAACTTGCCTCCCGCGTGCAGCCGGGTCATCACCAGCTCCACGCCGGTAAGCCCGGTCTTCGGCTCGATGTCGACCGGGATGCCGCGGCCGTTGTCGCGGACCTCGGCGGAATGATCGGCGTGCAGGATGACCTCGATGCGGGTGCAGTGACCGCCCAGGGCCTCGTCCACCGCGTTGTCGATGATCTCCCACAGGCAGTGCAGCAGCCCCCGGCCGTCGGTGGACCCGATGTACATGCCGGGGCGCTTGCGGACGGCCTCGAGACCCTCGAGGACCGTCAGGTGGCGCGCGGTGTAGCCATCCGCGGAACCTGGCTTGCGGGCGCGCTCGGCGCTGACGGCGGTCACTGGGGGGGTCTCCTGACGTGCGGGGGCGGGAAAGAGTCATCAGCGCGGAGCGATGGCACCGACGCTGACCTGAGGACGGAGGAAAAAAACACCTGAACGCAGACTAGCGGTCCGCGCCGACAGCTGGGCGACGCCGCGCCGCCCGCGAGGCGGGCCCCCCGGGGGCACCGCGCCCCTCCGGCTCGCTGTTCGCCCTCGGCGTACGCGACGGCGGGCGGGAAGACGGGCTTTCGGCCCGGTGTTGTGATGGATTGAAGTGACTCGACAGGAACTGGCGCCAGACGAGGGAGGCGACATGACCGCTGCGATGGCCCCGACAAAGCCGCTGAACGCCACCGATCTGTGCGACCGATGCGGCGCACAGGCCTACGTGCGAGTCGTGCTCCCCGGCTCAGGCGAGCTGCTGTTCTGCGCGCATCACAACCGCCAGCACGCCGACGCGCTGGCGAAGATCGCCGTGGAGATCCAGGACGAGACCGACCGGCTTTCCCGGCCCCAGGAGCCAGCCGGCGAGCGGTGAGCGACCTGGCCGCGCCGCGGCCGTTATAGATAAATTCTCTGAGGACCCAGCCCGGGCGGGTTGGGTCCTCAGGCGTTCCGGGTCAGTCGAGGTAGTCGCGCAGCACCTGGGAGCGGGACGGGTGCCTGAGCTTGGACATCGTCTTCGACTCGATCTGCCGGATGCGCTCCCGCGTCACCCCGTACACCTTGCCGATCTCGTCGAGCGTCTTCGGCTGGCCGTCGGTCAGGCCGAACCGCATCGACACCAC
>DASYXX010000007.1:0-5812 GCA_035934395.1 Streptosporangiaceae bacterium | reverse complement strand
CGGTGGCGCGCGGGTCACGCTCGCGCCGGTCGGCGATGAGTTCGTGGCCCTGCCGCTGTCGGGCGCTTCGGTCAGCCGGGCCGGGTTCCTGCCGGCCGGCGGGCTCGCCTTCGGCACCGACGGTCGCGGGGCCAGCCCGGCCCTGGACCAAGCCGGTACGACCCCCCTTCAGCCCCTCGCAGCGGAGCAGGCTCCGCGAACCGTATCCGTGCGGCCGATCGAGCCGCCGCGCCCGACGCTGGTGGTCGCCGGCTGCGATCCGGCGATGCCGCTCCTGGAGACCCCGCTCGGCCTGCTCGACCCGCCGGTCGCGTTCGGCTGGTGGTCGTGCACGAGCGAGGAAGCGCTCCGGCTGGCTGACGCCGGGCTGGTGCACGCGGCCGGGGCGCACCTGCGCGGGCGCTCCGGCGACTACAACACGGGCCCGGCCGGGGAACTGCTCCACCAGGGAGCGGAGGTGATCGGTTTCTGCTCCTGGCGGGAGGGGCTGGTACTGCGGCCCGAGCTCGCCGACGGCATCTCCGGCGTCGCCGACGTGGCCCGCCGCGGCCTGCGCCTGGTGAACCGGGAGCCGGGCTCCGAGGCCCGCAGCGTGCTCGACCGCGAGCTGGCCGGCCTGCACATCGACGCGGGCCAGCTGCCCGGTTACGGGACCCGGGCCACGGGGCACCTGCAGGTGGCGGCGGCCATCGCCGCGGGACTGGCCGACGCCGGGGTGGCCAGCGAGCCCGCGGCCATCGCCTACGGCCTGGCCTTCATCCCGCTGGCCGCCGAGCGATTCGACCTGGTGATCCCCGCGGGCCTGGCCGGGTCGCGCGAGGTCCAGGCCCTGCTCAAGGTGCTCTCGTCGCGGTGGCTCCTCGACCAGCTCGCGAGCCTGCCGGGGTACGACCCGTCGCGCTGCGGCGACCATGTCGCGACGCTGCCGCCTGCGGCCGACAGCCGGCGCCCGTAGAGTCATGAACCGAGCGAGCCGTAGGGCAAAGGGCGCCCGTAGGCGAGCGGGGAGACAGAGTGTATGACCATGATCCTGAGGAGATCGCGCGGCTCGGGTGGGAGGAGTTCATCGGCCGGCAGTGGGAGTCGATCTTCGTCGGCTACCGTTCCGCCGCTGGCCTGCGGAAGACCTGCCGTCGCTGGAGCGACCTGCTCGAGGCCGGCCTGGGCTGCTCGCAGGACATCGCCGACCTGCTGGTGCGCGCCGAGATCGTGCAGCGCGCGGACCGGGACCTGGAGGGGACCCGCGACGCAGGGAAGCTGCTGGCCGGGATGGACCAGGTGCTGGCCGACGTGCGCATCGACCTGACCGAGATGGGCGAGATCCCCCCGGAGCAGGTGGACGGGCTGCTTCGCCAGCACGCCAGGCTGCGCGCGCTGGCGCGAAAGCTGGCGTTCGGGCCCGATGCGGGGGACGGCCCCGGGGCTCCAGACGCGCTCAGGCCTGAGGGCTGAGGCGCCGCCGGGCCAGCCGCAGCCGGGTGCGGTAAGGCACCGACATCCGGCCGCCGGGGAAGCGCGCGTCGGCGATGTCGGCGATCCGGGCCAGCAGCGGCTCGCGCTCGGCGGGCCCGAGGCCGCCGATGTAGGACTTGCTCCGCTCGTAGGTCATCCACTCGCCGACGCTCAGCGTCCTGGTCCAGCGGACCACGATCTGGACGCCGGGCTCGAACCGGCCGGTCTGGGTGATGCGCTCCTCGGCCCAGCTCGGATCGCGGAAGCCACGGTCGTAGCCGGGACAGGCCGACTCGAGCAGGGTCTGGTAGGCGTCGAACCAATCCTCGCCGTCCGCCCACTCCTGGTTCCACCACGCCGCCCAGTACCCGCCGGGCCGCAGCACCCGCGCGACCTCGCGGGCCGCGCGATCCTGGTCGAACCAGTGCCACGACTGGGCGAAGCACGCAAGATCGGCGCAGCGGTCCCGCAGCGGCATCGCGTTGCCGTCCGCGAGCAGGAAGCACGGCCCGCGGCCGCGGGCCTGCGCGCGACGGAGCATCTGCTCGGCGATGTCGAATGCCACCGTCCGTGCGCCGCGCCCGGCCAGCTGCCGGGCGGCGATCCCGGTTCCCGCGCCGCCGTCCAGCACCAGCTTGCCGGCGAGCGGCCCGGTCTCCTCCTCCAGGGCCTCGTACAGGCCGTCCGGGTAGGACGGCCGGGCGGCGTCATAGTCCGCGGCGAGCGCGTCAAACGGCGATCCGGTCATCTGCCTCCTCACGCTGTGTTTCCTGGCTCGCCATCCTCCTGCCCGTATCGCAGGATGCGACCAGGATCAAGGAATTCTGCCCAGGACAGAGAATCTACGCCGTGGACGAACATCGGCCGGCGGACGAGAGCGGCTGAGGGACGGTGTCTGGCATGAGGCTGCTAATGCTGGGCGGAACGCACCATGTCGGCCGGGCGGTCGTCGAGACGGCTCTGGCCCGAGGCGACGACGTCACCACGCTGAACCGCGGGATGACCGGACGCCAGCAACCGGGCGTGCGGGCGCTCCACGCCGACCGCACCGACCGGGCCGCGCTGAGCGCCGCTCTGGGCGACGGGACCTGGGACGCGGTGATCGATACCTGGAGCGGCCCGCCCCGCGCGGTCGCCGACGCGGCCGCGCTGCTGGCGGACCGGGCCGGGCACTACGGGTACGTGTCCAGCCGGTCGGTTTACCGCTGGCCCTTTCCCGTCGGCGGCGACGAGAGCGCGCCGGTGGTCGACGGTGACCCGGCCAGTGCCGACGGCGAGGACTACGCGACGGCCAAGCGCGGCGGCGAGCTCGCGGTCGCGGCCGCGTTCGGCGACCGCGCCCTGCTGGCCAGGGCGGGCCTGATCCTCGGTCCGTACGAGATCGTCGGGCGGATGCCGTGGTGGCTGCGCCGCCTGGAGCAGGGCGGCGAGGTGCTGGCCCCGGGTCCGCCTGGCCGGCCGCTCCAGTACATCGACTGCCGGGACCTGGCTGCGTGGATGCTCGCGGCCGCCGAGCAGGGTGTGGGCGGCGCGTTCAACGCGGTGAGCCGGCCCGGCCACGCCACGATGGCCAGCCTGCTCGAGTCGGCGCGGGACGTCGCCGGGTCGCGTGCCTCGCTGGTCTGGGTCCCGCCCGAGGTCATCGAGGCGGCGGGCATCGCGCCGTGGACCGAGCTGCCGATCTGGCTGCCGCCCGACGGCGAGTACGCCGGAATGCACGACGGCGATGTCTCGGCCGCCTACGCGGCGGGCCTGACCTGCAGGCCGGTCGAGCAGACCGTGGCCGACACCTGGCGCTGGCTGCAGGACGAGGGCTACCCGCCGCCCGGGCGGATAGCGCACGGCCTGAGCCCGGACAAGGAACAAGCCGTGCTGGCCGGCCTGCCCCGCTGACCGCTTGCCCTATCGTCGCCCCAGTGATCGGGGCGTGTTCACCTTGTCCGCGGCGATCTTGAGTATCACCCGGCCATGCGGGCCGATCGGGTTGCGGTAGTCGGTGCCGACGTACTTGCGCGACAGCTTGTCGATGTGCTCGCGCGCCTCGGTGCCGTTCACGACGTCGACGACATGGCCGCGCACCTCGGACCAGTCCCAGGAGTCGGTGTCGGAATGGATCAGCACGGTGATCCGGGGATCCCGGCGGATGTTCCTGGCCCGCTGCCGCTGCGGCTCGGTGTTCACCAGGAGGTACTCGCCGTCGCTGTCGACCCACGTCAGCAGCGCCTGCGGCTGGCCGTCGGGCATCAGCGTCACGACCGTGGCCAGGTTCTTGCCCTGGGCCAGGCGCACCGTGTCCGCGTCGAGCGCCATCTGCTCTCCTCGCCTTCCGCCTTCAGTGGCCGTATACCGGCACGATCGAGGCCCGGGCGATCGTGTGGAACCTGAGGTTGAAGCCGGCCACCGCGGGGGAGACGTCGGAGTCGACGCCGAGCTTGTCGGTGTCGAGCGCGTAGACGGTAAAGACATAACGGTGTGGCGGGTCGCCCTGGGGCGGCGCCGCGCCGCCGAAGTCCTTGGTGCCGTAGTCGTTGCGCACCGAGAACGCGCCGGCGGGAAGACCGGCGCCGTCGCTGCTGCCAGCGCCCGCCGGCAGTTCGGTGACCGACACCGGTATGTCCAGCACCAGCCAGTGCCAGAACCCGGATCCGGTCGGGGCGTCGGGGTCGAAGGCGGTCACGGCGAAGCCTCTGGTCTCGGGCGGGAACCCGTGCCAGCGCAGGTGCGGCGAGATGTTCTCGCCCGACATCCCGAACCCGTTGTAAACCTGGGCATCGCCCATGTGCTGGTCGTGGGCGACGTCGTCGCTCTCCACCGTGAACGACGGCACCTGCGGCAGGAAGTCGTGCGGCAGCGGCGGTCGGTCGGTCATCGTCTCCTCCTCCTAGTCGCGGCAAGCCAACGCTACTCAGACGGCGGTTCCCGCGGCCCGAGCTTGCGGCGATCCGCTACCGGCCGAGGATGGCCGGGTTCACCAGGCCCTGCGTGCAGATCCTGGCGCGGTCGGCGGAGGGAACCACGCGGGTGGTGCGCTGCGGCGTGGCGCACCGGTTCGAGCTCGGGAACCCCGCCCCGACCAGAACCGCCGAGGCGACGATCGCGAGCGCGATCGGGAAGAACAGCGCCGTGCGCAGCCGGGCCCTGGCCGGCGCGCCGAACCATCGGCCGAACTTTGCGAGCCGGTAGCCGACCCAGGAGGCGATGATGGCCGCGCGAGCTCGCACCTGCTCCAGCCGGGGCATCTCCTCGTCGCGGTTCAGCCGCGTGAAGATCGAAAACAGCGCGGCGAGACGCGGATCGGAGCCCCGCAGGGCACTCTCGATCCTTTCCAGGATCCTGCGCTGGCTTGCGGGAAGGCCCACCGAGACCTCCGATCTGGCCGTGTTTTCCCAAGGCTTAACTTAGCAGTAACCCGCTGCGGCCAGCGCGCCGGCGGGGGCCAGGAGCGGGGCCAGCCTAGCCAGCGGCCGACCGGCGGGCCCGGTACGCGGCGACGTGCAGCCGGTTGCCGCAGGTGCGGCTGTCGCAGTACCGGCGCGACCGGTTGCGCGACAGGTCCACGAACACGTCCCGGCAGGAGGGCGACGCGCAGCTACGCACCCGCCGGCTCTCGCCGGCCACCACCAGCTCGGCGAGTCCCATGGCGAGATGGGCGGCAATCCGGTCGGACAGCGGGGCGGCCGGGCGGGACACGTGAATGTGCGGGCCTCGGCCATCGTGCGCCACGATCTGCGGGACCGCACCGGTCTCCGCGAGCAGCGCGTTGAGCATCTCGATGGCCACCGCGTCGTCGCCCGACTCGCACGCGGCGGCGACGGCGTCCAGCCGGGCGCGATGCCCGCGCAGCCGGGCCAAGTCCCTGGGCTCGGCGGGGAGCCCGTGGAACGCGTAACGGTCACCGAACGCCTGCACGTCCGCCAGGGCGGCAAGCCGATCGCCGGCGGGCTCGCGCCCTGTGTTGATCAGCTCGGCGGCCGCGGCCAGGGCCTCCAGCAGGTCAGGACCAAATCCGCTTTGACTCCTGTCAGACCGCTCCCGTAGGGTGGCCATCATGTCAGCACCATACGCGAGTACGGTCATGACAGGCAACGCCCGTCGGCCGCTCCTGCTCGCGGTGCTGGGCGCGGCCTGCATCTCCGCGTCGGCGATCCTGGTCAAGCTCGCCGGGACCGGCACCGCGACGACCGCCTTCTTCCGCTGCTTCCTGGCGCTGCCCGTGCTCGTCGCGCTGGCCGTGGCCGAGCAGCGGCGGCACGGGCCGCGGCCGGCGGCGGCCCGCGGCGGCGCCCTGCTGGCCGGGCTGTTCCTGGCCGTCGACCTGGTGCTGTGGAATCACACGATCGCCGAGGTCGGGGCCGGTATC
>DASYXX010000004.1:0-6616 GCA_035934395.1 Streptosporangiaceae bacterium | reverse complement strand
CAGCATCCCGGGCCGCGCCCGGCCGTGCTGCTGATCGACGAGGTGGACCGGGGCGACGACGAGTTCGAGGCCTTCCTGTTCGAGCTGCTGGCCGAGTCCGCGGTGACCATTCCCGAGCTGGGCACGCTGCGGGCGGCCTTTCCTCCGGTGGTGGTGCTGACCTCGAACCGCACCCGCGACCTGCACGATGCGCTGAAGCGGCGGTGCCTGTACCACTGGATCGACTACCCGGGCGCCGGGCGGGTCGCGGCGATCATCCGGCGGCGGGTGCCCGTGGCGGCGGCGCCGCTCGCCGGGCAGGTCGCCGACGGCGTCGCCCGGCTGCGCGCCCTGGACCTGGCCAAGCCGCCTGGCGTGGCCGAGGCCATCAGCTGGACCGCGGCGCTGCAGATGCTCGGCGCGGAAAAGCTCGACGAGGACTCGGCCGAGCAGACCGCGGGCGCGGTGCTCAAGTACGCCGAGGACCTGCAGACCGTGCGGGCCAGCGGCTTCGGTGCGCTGGTCGCCGGCGATGGCTGACGCGCTGGCGTCCCCTTCGCCCGTTCCGCTACCCCGTTGCGGCGGTGGCAGCCCGCGCACCAGCTGCGCTCTGTGCCGGTTTGCGGCTTTCGCGACGGCTCGCCGCGGCCGTGACTACCACACTCGCCTCCGGGCGCGGCGGGGGCGGTGCTGACGTGACGGCGGATAGATGCCCCGATGGCTGAGTTGACGGGCGAGTCGGGGCGGGGCGGCGACCTGGCCGAGGTGGTCGCGCGGTTCGGGGCCGAGCTGCGGCGCGCCGGGCTGCCCGTCGGGCCGGGCCGCTGCGAGCGGTTCGCGAGCGCGGTCACCCTCGCCCGGCCGCGGACGGCGGACGACCTCTACCTGTGCGCGCTGGCAACGCTCGTGTCCGGCCGGGACCAGGTCGCGATCCTGCGCGGGGTCTTCAACCAGGTCTTTGCCGGCCTGACGGACAACGCGGGCCCCGGCGACCAGAACGCGCCGTCGACCGCGCTGCCGTCCGCCCCGAAGGACCTGCTGGCGCAGGCGGCCCGGGCCGCCAGGGCCCACGTCAGCGACGCGCGCCCGCCCCGCACGCAGGATCCTGACGGCGACGACGACGCGGAGCCCGAGCGCGAGATCGAGCACCGGTACCTCGGCAGCACCGTCGAGCGGCTGGCCGGCCAGGACTTCGCCGAGCTGTCGGAAGCCGAGCTCCTGCTGCTGGCCGGGCTGATGCGCCGTCTCACCCTGGCGGTTCCCGCGCGCAGGTCGCGGCGCTACCGCCGGCGGCCCGAGGGCCCGCGGACCGACGTGCGGTCGACGCTGCGGCAGGCCCGCCGGACCGGCGGCCACGCGTTCCGGCTCATCGCGAGGGCACCGTCGCGGCGCCCGCGGCGCCTGGTCGTGCTCTGCGACATCTCCGGGTCGATGGAGCCGTACGCGCGGGCGATGATCCAGCTGCTGTACTGCGCCGCCGGCGGCGCCCGGGCCGAGGTGTTCAGCTTCGCGACCCGGCTCACCCGGCTTACCCCGGCCCTGGCCAGGACGCTGCCCGGCCTGGCGCTGCAGCGCGCGGGCGAGACCGCGCCCGACTGGCTGGGCGGGACCAGGATCGGCGCGTCGCTCAAGGAGTTCAACGACCTCTACGGCCGCCGCGGCATGGCCCGCGGCGCGATCGTCGTGATCATCTCCGATGGCTGGGACACCGGCGATCCGGAGGTCCTGCGGCGCGAGATGGAACGGCTGTCCCTGGTGGCGTTCCGCATCATCTGGGTGAACCCGCGGACGAAGAGCGCGAGCTACCAGCCCCTGGCCGGAGGCATGGCCGCCGCCTGGCCGCACTGCGACGCCGTGGTCAGCGCGCACACCCTGGCCGCGCTCGACCAGCTCACCGCCGCACTGGCCGACCCCGTCCGCCGCCGCGCCCCGGTCCTCGCCCGCTGACTGTGCTTCCCGCTCGCCTGCGGGACGCTCTTAAGGCCCTCCGGCTCGCTCGCGGACAGGTCAACCGGCGCCAGCCCGGCCGCGTCTATCAGCTACGACCCTCGGCCCCCCACAGAAACCGGGATCACCGCGTGAAGCTGAAACTCGCCCTGGCCGCCGGAATCGCAGGCGCCGCGGCAGTGCTCCCCCTCCCCGCACTGGCTTCCGCTCACGGCTCGGCCGGACCGCCGCGCCCGCAGGTCGTCAGCCTGCACCAGGCCTACAGCCGCGCGCTCGCGCGGGTCAGGCCGGGACGGGTCGCGGGCATCGTCCCCCCGCTCGGCAAGAAGCTGGCGGCCAGGGCCGCGAGCGGGTGCAGCGAGCCCAACTGCCCGCTGCCCTATAACGGCGGCGCTGTGCAGCACGCGCCGCACGTCTACCTGCTGCTGTGGGGACCGAACTGGCCTTCGACCTCCCCGGCCTACGCCGACCTCTACTACCTGTACAGCGGCCTCGGGATGACGTCACGCGACACGTGGTCCACGATCACCTCCCAGTACGGCGACGGCAGCGGCCATCCGGCCTTCGGCGGCTCTGTGTTCATGGGTGCGTTCCAGGACAACACCGCGCCGCCCACCAGCGTGACCTACAGCGACCTGGCCGCCGAGGCGGACGGATTCGCCAGCACGGAGGGCATCACGGACCTGGCTGACGCCCAGATCGTGATCGCCTCCCAGCCGGGCACCTGTTTCAGTGACGGGTTCATCGGGAGCTGCGGCGTTGTCAACGCGAACGGCCAGTACTGCGCGTGGCATTCGGACTCCACTGTGCCGTTCACCAACCTCCCCTACCAGCTCGACGCCGGCACCGACTGCGGCAAGAACTGGATCAACGCCGGCTCGGCCGGGACCTACGACGGATTCTCAACGGTCGCCGGCCACGAGTACGCGGAGACCATCACCGATCCGTCGCCGAATACGGGCTGGATCGACGTGGGCGACACCGTCAGCGGCGGCGAGATCGGCGACAAGTGCGCCTGGAGCGGCATCAACTGGGGTGGCAACGATCCGGCGGGCGACGTGACGCTCGCGACCGGCTCGTTCGCCATGCAGTCGCTGTGGAGCAACTCGGCGGGCCGCTGCCTCATGTCCTCGGATAGCGTCAGGGTGACCAGTCCCGGCGCCCGGTCCAGCACGATCGGGACCGGGGTGAGCCTGCAGGTTCACGCCACGTCGGGCGCTGGCGCGGCCATCTCGTACCGGGCCTCGGGGCTGCCGCCGGGCCTGTCGATGTCGGCTGCGGGCCACATCGCCGGAACGCCCTCGGTCACCGCCGGAACGTACGTTACGAAGATCACCGCGACAGACTCCGCGGGCGCGTCCGGGTCGGCGTCGTTCACCTGGTACGTCAGGTCCCGGACCGGCCCGGTGCGGGGCTACGGCTCGAAGTGCGCGGACGATCACCGGTCCGGCACCGGCAACGGCAACAAGATCGACATCTACGCCTGCAACGGCGGGGCCGGGCAGAGGCTCACGTTCCTGGCCGACGGCGAGGTCACGGTGCTCGGCAGGTGCCTCAGGGACATCCGGTCCAGGGTGGTTCTCTACGCCTGCAATGCGGCCGTGACCGAGCTGTGGACGAGGCACTCCAACGGCGAGTACGTCATCAGGTACAACGGCCTGTGCCTGACCGCTCCCTCGGCCGTCAACGGCACCCAGCTCGTGCTGGCCGGCTGCACGGACGGCGCCCGCCAGCGGTGGTCGCTGCCGTGACGAGGCGCCCCAGCGGTGGTCGCTGCCCGGACGTTGCGCCCCAGCCCCCTCCGCCGCCTTTCGTGCCCCCTCCGCCCGTTGCGTTACGAAGAAAGGGTTTGCTCGGCTTAACGGCGGTCCGTCTTGCGCTCTTTGTGGGTGACGAACACGCCGCCGAATACGCAGGCGCCGCTCAGCCTGAGCACGGGAGCATCGGGCTGCCCAGACTCCGCGGTGTCACCGGCGACGTCGCGGCCGCCGAATATCGCCACGCCCGAGTCGACCACGCGCATCTCCGGCGGCGCGGTGATGGACAACCCGCCGAACACCGACACCGCCCGGATCGTGATCTCCTGTCCCGGCAGGATCGCGTCGCGCAGGTCGAGGTCGGCGCCGCCGAAGACGGTTACCACCGTGCTGCTGGGCGGAACCCGCCAGGCGCCCTTCCTCGTCGCGCCGCCGAACACGGCGATGATCCGGCTGGCGCGGCCGCGCCTGGCCCGGGCGGGCTCCAGCGCCGCGGAGGCGGACTGCGCCGCAGGGAGATCCTCCAGGATCGGCACCAGATCGGCGTGAGTCTTGGCCGCGTAGATCGAGTCGAGACGTTCCGAGTGCTCTTCCGCGGTTAGCCGGCCCTCGGCCAGCGCCTCGTTGAGAGCCGCCGCGGCCCGGTCCCGGTCAGCGTCGGATGCGCGGAGCCGCGAATTTGTGTTGAAGGCCTGGGGGTCCATCCAGCTATTGTCGGCCGCGGATGCGCGACGCGGAAAGGGGGCCAGGTGGGCCACGTCGAGGTTGCGCACGTCAGCCACGGCCTGCCCGACGGGCGCGTGCTGCTGGACGACGTGTCGTTCCGCGTCGGCGAGGGCACGGTCGCCGCGCTGGTGGGCCCCAACGGCGCGGGAAAGACGACGCTCATGCGGCTGATCGCCGGGGACCTGGTCCCGCAGTCGGGGTCGGTGGCCTCCAGCGGCGGCATCGGCGTCATGCGGCAGTTCGTCGGCGGGATCCGCGACGAGTCGACCGTGCGCGACCTGCTGCTGTCGATAGCGTCGGCCCGGGTGCGGGACGCCGCGGCGCGGCTCGACGCCGCCGAGCTCGCGATGATGGAGCGCGACGACGAGCCGACCCAGCTGCGCTACGCCGCGGCGCTCGCCGAGTGGGGGGACGCGGGCGGCTACGAGGCCGAGGTGCACTGGGACTCGTGCTGCACCGCCGCGCTTGGCGTCTCTTATGAGCGCTGCCGCTGGCGCGAGGTGCGGAGCCTGTCCGGCGGCGAGCAGAAGCGGCTCGTGCTCGAGTCGCTGCTCCGGGACAAGACCGAGGTGCTGCTGCTGGACGAGCCGGACAACTACCTGGACGTGCCGGGCAAGCTCTGGCTCGAGCAGCAGCTCGCCGCGACGCCCAAGACCGTGCTGCTGGTCAGCCACGACCGGGAGCTGCTGGCGAACACCGCCGAGCGCATCGTCACGGTGGAGGACCGGAACGTGTGGGTGCACGGCGAGGGGTTCGCCACGTACGCGCAGGCGCGGCGGGACCGGAACGAGCGCCTCGACGAGCTTCGCCGCCGCTGGGACGAGGAGCACGAGAAGCTGAAGCAGCTGGTGCGCATGTACCGGCAGAAGGCGTCCTACAACGCGGACATGGCCTCGAGGCTGCAGGCCGCGGTGACCCGGCTGCGCAAGTTCGAGGAGGCCGGCCCGCCCGAGCTCGCCCCGAGGGAGCAGAACGTGCGGATGCGGCTGCGCGGCGGGCGCACCGGCAAGCGGGCGGTGATCTGCGAGAACCTGGAACTCACCGGGCTGATGCACCCGTTTGATCTCGAGGTCTGGTACGGCGAGCGGGTCGCGGTGCTCGGCTCCAACGGTTCCGGCAAGTCGCACTTCCTGCGGCTGCTCGCCGGGGACCCGGTGCGGCAATCGGGCGTGGCCAGGCTCGGGGCGCGGGTCGTGCCCGGCCTGTTCGCCCAGACCCACGCCCGCCCTGACCTCGAGGGGAGGAACCCACGCGAGATCCTCATGACGTCGCACGCGATGCTGCCCAACGAGGCCATGGCGGCGCTCGCGCGTTACGAGCTCCAGTCCACCGCGCTGCAGCGATTCGGGACGCTGTCGGGCGGGCAGCAGGCGAGGCTGCAGATCCTGCTGCTCGAGCTCGCCGGGTCGACACTGCTGCTGCTCGACGAGCCGACAGACAACCTCGACCTGGCCAGCGCCGAGGCTCTGCAGGAAGGGCTGGAGTCGTACTCGGGAACGGTGCTCGCGGCCACTCACGACCGCTGGTTCGCTCGCTCGCTCGACCGTTTCGTGGTGTTCGGGGCCGATGGCGAGGTATATGAGTCCCCCGAGCCGGTGTGGGACGAGGCGCGAGTGGACCGGCCGCGCTGACCGCTGCGCTTGCTAGGCTTCAGGGATCTCATGGTTCACGGTCGATCAATATGCCGGTTCCCGGCAGTGTAGGTGGAGGGGTGCACACCCGTGAAGAAGCTGCTCCTGCTCGTGCTCGTCGGAGTCGGCGCTTTCGCGGTCTGGAGGAAGGTCCAGGCCGATCGCGCCGAGCTTGACCTATGGACCGAGGCCACGACGGACGACAACTAGCTTCTCCGGCCGGACGAGACGTGCCGGCGCGCGGAGTCGACCAGACGAGCGGCGCGATGCCGGTCTCGCTGGTGTGCTGCGGCCTCATCGGCACGATGGTCGACGACGGCGGCATGGTGGACCGCGCGTACGCCGAGGCCATCGCCACCCAGGGGGTCGTGACCGGGACGGCCGCTTACGCCAGGTGCATGGCGCAGGTGCACCAGGTGAGGGGGCAGTACGCGGTCGAGGTCCTGCGGGGCATGTTTCCCGACAGCCAGGCCCGGGCCCAGGCCGCGCATCTCGTGCTGGACCGGTCCTTCCGCGACGCGATCGGCCGCTCCGGCGTCACCCCGGTGCCGGGAGCGGAAGAGGTCATCGACAAGC
>DASYXX010000954.1:0-18930 GCA_035934395.1 Streptosporangiaceae bacterium | reverse complement strand
TGCTGGTGGCGGACCGCGTCGGTCTTGGTGTCATACAGCGTGCTGTCCGAGGTGCCATCCGCCAGGGCCACCGCGATGAACCGGCCGATGGCGTCCATGCCCCTGGCGGCCTTGTGCAGCCGGTAGGTATCGCTGATCCGCTTGGCGGCGTCGGAATGGCCGGCGCCCTTGCGCATGCAGTTGGGCGAGTGGGGCACGAGCGCGGTCACATGCCTGGGCCTTCCGCCTTGATGACGGGAGGCAGCGCACGGCGCCGTTAGGAGGCCACGCGGAAAGCGGCCACGCCGCGCGCAGCCTCCTAACCCGGCCAGAGTATCACTTACCGGCTTTTGTCAATAGGCGGCGCGGCCCGGTCCAGTGCAATCTCCTAAACCGCCAGCGCCGGGTCCCACGCGTCGATGACGGCCCATTGCGGGCCGCTGCGGCGGATGTACAGCCAGGAGTAGGGGTCCAGCGCCAGGGTCTCCCGGTCGATTTCGGATTCGGGGATTCCGCAGGCGATTTCCCCGTACCGGCGGCGATTCCGCTCCTCGCCGTCCTTGCTCAAAAACATATGCTCGGCGGAATTGAAAAAGAATCCGGGAATCGAGATCCCCTGGGTGCCGCTCGGCTTCTGCGATTCGTACCACAATCCGTGCCCGGCGACGGAATCGCGGGTCACGACGGCGGTGAGCAGCTGCCGCAGGTTCAGCTCGGCGAGCATGCCGTACAGCTCGTTGGCGTTGGTGATGGACGGGGTGTGCTTCCGGTTGTGCGTGATCGCCTTGCGGAACTCGCGCTCGAGGAGCGCGTTGTCGGCCTCGATGTCGGTCAGCGACTGGCGCGGCCACAGCGTGTACCCCGGGGGCTTATGGCCGAACGGGGGCGTCTCCGACAGCCGCGGCGGCGGGGGCCACGCGGGGACCTCGCGGTATCCCAGCCTGCGGGTCCAGTGGGCGATCACCCGGTCGCGGTGCTTCATGCACAGCGTCACGGGGGCGATCTCCGGCAGCCGCGCGATCACTGACTCCTGCAGCGCGAACGACAGCGTGGACTTGCCCGCGATCTGGGTCGGGCCGAATATTGCCAGGTGGTGGCCGGCCCGGTAGTCGAAGTGCCTGGTCCGGAAGTCCTCCAGGGCCAGGTGCTCAGGCATCGCCTGCCAGGCATGATTTGCCCGGCCTGCCGGTGGTGTGCCCCGGGCAATCTGGCCCGTGGAAGACCAGGCCCGGCTTGGGGGGGGCGAACGGGACGAGCCGGCCGTCGGCGTCGCGGACCCGGAACCGCAGGACGCCGGAATCCATCGCCTTGGCCGCCAGCCAGATGCCGCCCACCTCGCATACGATCAGCAGCGCCAGCGCCTCCACGGCCGTCCGCGGGCGCATCGCGTTCGCCAGCACCCGGGTGAGGACCATCGACCCGGCCGCGACTACCGCCACCTGCCCGGGATTGTCCACCACCACCTGGGTGACCGTCTTGACGGCCTCCGGGAGCCGCTGGCGGATGCGCTCGGCGGTCTCCTCATGCTTGCGGGACAGATCCATTGACGCCTCCCTCTGCCTGCCCTTCCGCGGTGACCATCTCGGCCGCGGTCTGCGCCTGCGCGGATGCTGCCCCGAGCTGGGCAGCCATCAGCGCCATGAACTGGTCCAGGTCATCGCTATTGCGCTGCTCGAGGTCCGCCAGCGTCGGGCCGCCCGCGTCGCCGCCCAGCGCCTCGCCGTCCTTCAGCTTCCACAGCGCCGCCGATTGGATCGCGAACGGCATCACCATGAGCCCGAACATCAGCGTCCAGGTGACCTCGGCCCTGGTCAGCCTCTCGGCCCACCGCGCCGCGGCGGCGTTGTGCTGGCTGGCGTACTGCAGGGCGCCGACCAGGCTGGGAGCATTCTGGCGGAACACCGTGGCCTGCGCGGCGATCTTCCGCCCGGGGATCAGCCTGCCGACCAGCGGAAGCTCGGGGCCGACCTTGGCGGTAACCGACAGCACCATCCAGGCCCCGTCGGCGGTCTCGGTCAGCCCGGGGACGTAGTTCACCGGCTCGGGCACCGCGGCGACCGCGTGCTTCGCGGCGGCCTGCGCGGCCGGCGCGGTCCGCGCGGCGTCGTCCTTGGACTTCCGCCCGGCCGCGGACTTGCGGATGCTGCCGTCCTTGTTGCGGCCATAGGGCTCCAGCGGCTTGCCGTCCTCGTCCCGGCCGTGCGGCGCCTCGTGGTCGACCTCCGGCGGCGCCGCGGGGCCCTTGGGCTTGGGCGGGGCTCCCATCGCCTGCGCGAACGCGGCGTCCAGGCTGACCGCCGCCGGATCAGCTTCCTTGACGGGCACGGCCGCTCACCCCGATCACCAGCGCCACGGCGGCCAGCAGCAGGGCCACGGCCGCGGCGGCCAGCGCGACGATGACGACCGCCCCCGCCTTGCGCACCTCGGCCTTGATGCTGTCGGCGATCTCGGCGGCCTTCCCCTGGAACACCGCTGGCCTCCTATTTCGAACGGCTGTTGCGCCGCTATTCTAACGATCATGGGGCGGGTGATCGCAATAGGCCCGGGCGGCCGCGCGCAGGCCCCCGAGCGCAGCGACCGGTGCCGCCCGGTGATCGACTACGTCATCGCCAGCGGGCTGCTGGACCGGCTGCTGCTGTCCCCGGAATCGGTGACCCTGAGCTACGCGCAGGCCGATGACCTGCGGCGGGCGATGTGCCTGTCGGCCCGCTATTACTGCAGCTGCGGGCGGGTCTACTGCACCCGCAAGTGGGGGAACGTCCCCGGCGTCAATCCCAAGAACCCTGATGGCGGCTGCCCCGTCGGCGGCCAGCGGGTGGGCTGCAACGCGGACGTGGTCAAGGACGGGAAGGGCCGTTACCGCGTCCAGTTCCGGCTGATGGACAAGCGCGAGACAATGCGCTGGGTGGTCCTGAAGTACGGTCCCGACCCGAACGAGTGGCCCTATTTCGCGCGGCGCAAGCGCATGAAGGAGCGATCGTAATGGAGATGCACCGGCACGACCCCGAGACCGGCGCGGTCATCCTCGAAGTCGACGATTCCCCGAGTGGCGAGGAGGCCGCCGCGCATGCCGCCGAGGCCATGGCCCGCCATGATGCCGAGGCGCAGGTGGAGGTCGCGCGCATCGAGGCGGACGCCGTGGTCCAGCTCGCGAAGATCGAACGCCAGGCCCTGTCTGAGGAGGAGCGGATCGAGCTGGAGGCACTGCGCGCCGAGGTGGAGACGCTGCGCGCCCAGGTCGCGCCGGAGCCGGAGCCGGCCGCCGAGCCGGTCATCGTGCCCGTTCCCGAGCCGGAGCCCGCGCCAGCCGATGACGCCCCGCCAGTAATCGAGGAGACGGAGTCGCGCTCGCCCAGGAAGTCCGACGGATTCTGGGGACCGTCATACCGATGAGGATCTTCCGGCGCAGGCGGCCAGCAGTGGCGGCCGAGCATATTGGCATCGAGCTGCGCATCTCGAATATCAACGGCGAACTGGTTCGCACGGACAGCGATCAACTGTACTGGTCGACGACATTTCACCAGTGCCTATCGTGTACGCCTGCCTGCCCGCCCAACTGCGAGCGGCACGGCTGGTACGAGCTGATCCCCGGCAAGATGATGCCATATGCCTATCCGGACGACACGCCGGTCCCAGGCCGCCTAAAGATCGAGATACGGCCCTTGCGGGGCTAAAAAGGATCCGGTTAAGTAATAAAACGGCCGCTGAGAAGGGCATTGGCGTCGCGGGTTCAACTTGATCACGCCAACTTGCGCCAGCGCGGAAAAGGAGGGGTTACCATGGCTCCATCGGGCAATGCCTGAGCTACAGGCAAAAAGGAAGGGGCGCCCGGCGAAAGGCGCCCCTTAACTCTCCCGAAGTATGCAGTTGTCGACCCAGTTCAGCTATTCAGATGTTCGACAGTCAGCCCTAGATACCTGATGGATTCTTTGGACTGTGCCCCTGACAACGAGTCGGCCGCGGTGACAGTGCCCGGCTCTCGCCTGGCCCATTTAGCAGATGGAAGTAACCGCCGCCTGCACTTCAGGGGCGCGGCCACTCTACCGCGGGCCGGCCAGCCACGCCAGGTGATTCTGGATCAGGCCCGATTCCCAGTCATGCGGCCGCCACACCGCGTAGGGCGCCGCGGCCTTGTGCAGCGTGTACAGCCACATGTCCTGATCGGCGGAGGTGTCGCCGTCGGGACCCTTCAGCTCGGCGAACATGATGCCGTAGACCGAGGCGATGATCATGTCGGGGAGGCCGGGCGTGCCCTCGCACTTGCGGGAGTCCCGGCAGTGGTGGACGGCCAGGCCGAGGCGATCGCAGTGCTCGATGATCGCCGCGGCCAGCTCGGTTTCCGTCACTAGATGAACTCTGTCTGCGCGACCGCGAAGGCGATGGACTCCTGCCGGAACTCATCGCGGATCTCCGCGAGGACTTCCCGGACCTCGGTGAGCACGACCGGATCATCGGGGAACTCCAGGCACCAGCACGCATTTTGCCACGCGGCAAAGGGAGTCGAGAACCATTCGCCGTGCGCCCAGCGGGCGAGCGGCTTAATGCGCGTCAGGATCGCGATTTCGAACTGAGCCCATTCTTTCTGGGTTAGCTTGTCATCGCTGTTGCCGATGCTGATATAAGCGATCATGATTTTGCCGCCACTTCCTCGAGGCGGCCTAGCCGCTTGCACAGCCGGCACGTGCAGTAGAGGTCCATGGTGCCGGCCTCCTGATTGATCTCCTCGGCTGGCACCCATGTCATCTGCCTGAGCATCAGCCGGTGCCATAGCTGGTCAATAAGGAATTTCATGCGGGCGCCCCGGTCAGCCAGCCGCTGAAGTGGCGGAACTGCCCCCAGTCGCGGGCGCCGGCGAAGTTGAGGTCAGCGTTGCCGCTGTTGATCTGCACGCCGGTCTGGTACAGCCGGATCCGGGGGTCCTGCTGCGTGATCCCGGCCTGCTGCGGGGACCAGGCGAAGGTCTGCCAGCCCCATGAGGTGAGGCCCGCGGACAGCGCCCGGGATACCGGCCAGTAACCCCCGTAGACCCCCATGCTGAAGGCCCATTGCTTGATCGCGGCGGCGAACGCCTCGAGGTAGTCGGCGACCGGGCCGAGCTTCGCGAGGGGATTGCTGCCGCCGGGGGCGTAGTCGGCGACGTCCCAGTCCAATGCCGCATACACCGGGCGTCCCCCTGGGATCCCCAGGGTCCGCATGGCCTGCCCGCACATCTTGCCGTCCTCGGTGCCCGCGGCCGCGCCCTGCAGGGCCCGCTGCGCGGCGTCCTCGTACACCAGCGCGGTGGCGATGCCCCACTCGTGCAGCTGCGCGAGCTCGGCGCCGGTGATCGCCTTGGCGGTGTCCCTGGACAGGTACCTGATGACGCCGTCGACGCCGGCCAGGTCCGCGGCGATCTTAGGCCGCCACAGCGAATAGTCGATGATCATTCGAATCCCCTCGCTTTAGTGAATCTCGGTGGTGTCGGGGTCGGCCGGTAGGTCTCCGGGGGCGCCCCCATGATGACCCGCCGGCAGTAGGCCGCCGGATCGCGGATGTTGTCCCTAGCCCCGAGGACCTGGTCCCGCACACGCTGCGCCCACTCCCGGTCGACGCTCGCGCCGCTGCGGTCCCTGATCGCCTTGATGATCGATTCGATCTCATCCTCGGTTGACCTAGATGACATAGATGAATTGCGGGGCGTGGTGTCCCTAGCTTTCGGACGTGATGCCCCTAGCTCTGGTGCGCCTCCTGCCCCTAGCCCTAGGGCACCTGCTGCCCCTAGCCCTGGCGGCACGGTGTCACTAGCCTGTGGAGAACCTGTGCCTATGTGGAGTGCGTACGACGTCCGCGCATGCTGGGCCCGCTGGGCCTGCAGGGCCGGGCGCCGGCGGGTGACCCAGCCCAGCCCCTCGAGGCCCTTCAGGTGCCGCATGACGGTCCGGCGGTGCATGCCCGTGTCCCTAGCTAGACGAGTCAGGCTCGGCTGGAAATCGGGCAGGATAACCCCCGCGTCCTGGTCGACCTTGGTGCACAGCACGTGCATCAGGTGCCGCCAGCCCGGCGGGAGGCCGCTCCGTAGCACCGCGCGCTCAACGTCAAACCGCGATGTCATCGCCGCGCAGGGCGGCTAGCTCGGCCTCGGTGGCCTCTACGGCCTCGGCGGCCGCCCGGGCGGCCTCACGCCGCTTGGCCGCGGCTTTGCGGCTCAGCCTGGTCATGTACAGCCGCCGGGCCGCGTCGGCCTGGCGCTCCCGCTCGGCCTCGGGCAGCGCCGGGTCGGTCTGGTCGTAGAAGCTCTGCCAGAACGCATTGCGCGCCGCCTCGGTCATCGCAGTGCTGGACCGCGCCCGGGCCGACCGGGCCAGGCCGCCCATGCGCGCGATCTGTACCCTGTCGGCGTTCTCAGATGTCATACTGGACCTGCCTTTCCGTCCTGGGAGGGTGGTCACGCGCGCTCCGGCTGTTGGCTTGCAGGCCAGCCGGGGCGCGCTCATTTGTGCCAGCATGTCCGTTTCACCGCAGAGCCGTGCGGGAGATTCCCGCAGGTCATCGCAGTGCTTTCGATGTCTAGCACTGCGATTGACGATATCGTCTGTTTGGACATGCACACAAGCAAATGACCACATGTGTCACAGGAGGATCAGCCATGGGCAAGCCGCCGCTAACCGACGAGGAGCGCCGGGTCAAGGACCTGACCCGCGAGCTGCACGAGGCGATGAAGGAGGCCCGCCAGGCCCTGAAGGACCTGCAGGCCGAGCTCGGGGACTGTTACCAGACGCAGATCCACGATGCGCTGCAGGCCGACCTCGATGTCGCGTCGAACGCGATCAGGGAGGGCGTAAGGGCGGTCGATGAGCACCTGCAGAGGCTCGAGAAGCGGATCATCGCCGACTACAAGGAGATCACCGACGCGGCCGAGGTAATCCGGGACAGCCAGCGGGACCTGCTGGCGAAGGTCACCGGGTTCCAGTCGAAGGAGGAGTCAGCCCGGATCTTCGCGGAGGAGACCGCCCGCGTTAGCCGGGCGCTGGCCACCGACCCGGTATTCGGGCGGCTGGTCGCCACGTACGTGATAGCCGAGCTGGACTGTGAGACGGCCGGGGAGTTCACCGGCCGCGCGCCGGCCAATTTCGACATCATGCGGAAGCTGGGCCAGGCGACCGGGGGGATCGCCGTGCGGCTGGCGGATGCCGAGCACCCGCCGGGGCTGTACGACGAGCACATGCGGCCGCTGGACATCCGGATCGTGCCGTGAGCCCCGAGGTGTATCGGTGCGCCTGCAACAATCGCCCCGATGATCCATGGGTGCTGGCTGGGCTGACTGCCCATCCCGGCCAGGAACAGGTGACAGTAATCGGGTGTCAGCAACATATCGAGGCTCTTGCCTCTCAGATGCGAGAGGCCGGATTCGCTGATGTAGCTCTCAAGCCGGTCGACACGCAGTCTGGTTGGTGAGGAGGCCGCCCGGGTGATCGTTACGGAACCCGATATTTACAGCGCATTCTTTTCGGTTCCGCGATCATCCGGGTACCGCGTCTATGCTGGTCAGGGGCGGTTAAGCACTGCGGTACCGCGCGGATTCTTATCAGGGAAGCGCTCTAACCGCCTGAGCCATACCCCCGGGGGAAACGCCGCTGACCTGCGGGTTTCCCGGGCCAGCCCCATGGTACCCGATCCGGGCGCCCCTTGCACTGCGGACATTGAGCGCATACTTTTCCTTCCGTGACCACACTCATCCGCTCCTTCACAGGAGCGCAGGAAGGGAACCCGATCATGACCGAGACCACCGCCCCGCGGGCCAACCACAGGGGCCTGCCGTGCCCCGCCTGGTGCGCCTCCGACCACGACATGGTGATGCCGTCCGGCAACCCCCAGCAGAACCACTACGGCCCCGAGCTCTGGCTGCAGGCCGGCCACGGCTACGCCGTCGACGCCCGGCTGCAGCTGTCCGGGTTCTCCCCCACGGCGCGGCCGCTGCTGCACGTGTACGCCTACCAGGCCGACGGGGAAGCGGGCACCGGGCTCCTCGAGCTGCGCAGCGCCGAGGACGCCCGCTCGCTGGCCCGCCTGGTGCTGGCCGTCCAGCAGATGCACGACGGGCAGATCGCGCAGCTCGCCGCCGCCCTCGAGGCGATGGCCGGCCAGCTTCCCCCGGACGCCGAGCTGTGAGGGCGTGCGTGGCCGCGGTGCCAGTGACGGTCATCCACGGCGACAGCGTCACTCAGGTCCTGGTCCCGTGCCAGGGCCGCGCCGAGGTCCTGGCGACGGGCTCCTGCGAGTGCGGCCACCCGAAGGAGGGATGGCTGTGCGCCCTCCACGCCGCCACCATCCCGGATGCGTGCTGCGAGCGGTGCCTGCGCTCCGGCCGGCCGCACGAGTGCCCTGTAACGCTGGCGGTCACCCGCCAGCCGGAACTGAACTAGGGGGCCGGGATGCAGGACCTCGAGGCCTGGGCCGGCCGGCCCGCCGACGAGCCGGCCTGGCACGAGTACCGGCGGGCGCTGCTGGCGACCGGCCGCAGCGATGACACCATCTACAACTACCGTCATACCCTGCAGCTAGTATCGTTGTCCCTGCCCGCGGGCGCCGACCTGTGGACGATGCGCCGGGAGGACGTGACGGCGTTCCTGGCGGCCGGGGCGGCCGGGGACTGGGCCCGCTCCTCCCTCGCCACGTACTCGCGGCGCCTGCGGACCTTCTGCCTGTGGGCGCACCGCGCCGGGTACGCCGACGCCGACCCGATGACCGCGGTCAGCCCGGTGCGGGAGGACGTCCGCGAGATCCCCGTCCCGGACCCGGCGCACATCCGCGCGCTGGTCGCCACCGTCGCCACGGGCAAGCGGTTCCAGGACCGCCGCGACTGGATGATCATGTGCCTGCTCGCCGAGGCCGGGACCCCCCGCGCCACCGAGCTGGCCGACCTCCCCGCGGCCGCGCCGGACCTGCGGCACGGGCAGCTGCGGTTCACCGGCAAGGGCGGCCTCGAGCGCACCATCGCGCTCGGCGCCGCGTCCTGCCGGGCGGTCACCCTCTACCAGCGGTCCCGCGCCGTCCACAAGGACGCCGGCCTGCCCTGGCTGCTGCTGGGGAAGCAGGGGAAGATGACCCGGCACGGGATCCGGCAGATGCTCGAGGACCGCGCCGCGCAGGCCGGGGTCCCGCGGGTGCCCCCGCACCACTGGCGGCACCTGACCGCCCACCTGTTCATGGAGGGCGGCGGGTCGGTCCCCGACGCGATGAAGCTGTTCGGGTGGCGGACCCCGCTGATGGCCTCCCGCTACGGCGGGTCGGCCGCCTCCGCGCGGGCGGTGCGGCACGCGCGGGAGCTGAGCATCGGCGACGCGATCCTGTCGGGGAAGGCCCGGGCCGGCTAGACGGGCGGGAGGTACTTATTGGCGTCGTAGGGCGTCTCGGACCCGTCGCGGTGGATCACCACGATGACCGGGACGCCCTCGGCCATCCCCAGCTGCCGCCGCTCCGCGGGGGTCGGCATCCGCACGTCCGTCGACTCCCCGGCCCGCAGGCTGATCCGCTCCCGCTCCGGACGGCTTGCGACGATGCTCCCGATCCCGTGTGACGTCACGATCCACCCTTCCGCGCGCAGGAGGTCCAGCGCCCGCCGGACCACGGACACGGTGACCCCGTAGCTGGCGGCGAGGGTGGATTCCGCCGGGAACCTGTCACCGGTGTTGAATTCACCGGACAATACGCGCTGGCGCAACAGCTGCGCAAGCTGAGCGTAGAGGGACACCGTGCGCCCGTCGGGATCGGGCCCGCGGCGGAAGGCGCCGGGAGTCATGAGACGCAATGTAGAGCAACACCTCCCGATATTTACTCATGCAGTCTTGCACATGACCACCGCAGTGCTGCTAGGCTCGGCACTGCGCTCCGGGCCGCCCGAGGTCCCCGTCTTCCATGACAAGTCCCCCCAGGGAGGCCAGGCAGGCCCCGGAGCGCGCGGCCCGGCGGGCTCCCGCGCCAGAGACAAGGCGCCCGGGGGGCTCAGCCCCGCCGGGCCGCCCCTAGCCTGCAAGCACCAGGGAGCACCCGTGGACCGACCGTGGACCCGTCCCCGCCGCGATGCCTACGCGCCGCGGCACGCCCGCCCCGCCACCCGCCTGCTGTTCGCCCTCACCGGCCGGGGCCGGCCATGAGGCGCTGGATCCTCCCGCGGTGCGCGCACTGCGAGGGCGGCGCCTTAGCCATGGCCGGCCGCCCCCGCTGCGACTGCGACAACGTCACGCACATGCCCCTCAACGAGGCCATCCGGCAGCAGATGATGGCCGACCTCGTCCACGCCGGGTGGAAGCCCTGGCAGGTCGCCGACCTGGCCTACCGCCTCCACTCCGAGCTGGACGAGCTCGCCGACCTCGGGTTCCCCGCCCGCGACCCCGCCCGCCGCTACTCCCCCCTCATGCGGGAGACCTGATGCCCCGGTTCACCGCCCGGCAGCTTACATGGCGGCTGTGCAGCCTCCTGCAGGTCCTCGCCGCCGCCCTAGCCCTCAGCCTCGAGCTGTCCGGGGCGGCCACGCTGACCCGCCTCGAGCAAGAAGCATGGCTCGGCGCGTTCCTCCTCGAGGCGCTGCTGTATTACGCCATCCGGGCGCAGCTCGAGGGCCTCGAACGGCTGCACCGCAGGTACATCGAGCGCTTCATCGACAGCGCCTTGCCGCCCGATGATGAGGCGGCCAGGCATTAGGGCCAGCCGGGCCCGCCGCCTCTTTCCCGCTCCCCGGCGGGGGCGGGCCCGGCCAGCGCCGCCACCGTCCAGGCGGCGCGCGGCGCCGGGGCCCCGCCAGGATCTCTCCGGGCTGGCGGGGCCCCGCGCGGGGGCTTAGGATCGCGGTACCTGGAGGGAGACAACGATGGAACTGGACCACAGGGGATTCCCGATCGGCTGGGGCCTGGGGGAGTACACCACCCGCGAGCTGGACGCCGCCCTGGCCTGGGTGGACGAGCAGCTGGCCGACGTCCGGACCCCGCCCGCGGACCTGAAGATCCTGATCGCCCGCCGGGGCGCCATCCTGGAGGAGATCACGCTGCGCGCCCAGCCCTCTCCGCCCGCGGGGGCCGGGGAGGGCGGCCGCTCGCCGCTAGCGGACTTTCTGCAGCAGCTCGACTAGCAGCCCGATCACCGCGGCGAACCCGCCCAGGCCGCCGATCACCGTCGCTATGATCCACCGCCGGCTGCGGATCCGCTCCCTCTTCTCCTCGGCGTGCTGGGTCTCGTGCGTGAAGAACGCCGCCTTCAGCTCGGCGAAGTCCTTGATCAGGTCGGTGACCTGCCCCGCGACCTGCAGGACGCCCCGCGACCCGTGGTTGTCCAGGTCGGTGATCGCCTGCCGCAGGTCCCGGTCCGCCTGGTGCAGCAGGTCCAGCTCACGGCGCACGTCATCATCCACCGCCGCTCACTGCTGGCTCCGCCGGAACCGCGACCACAAGGACGAGATCGTCGGCGCCCCGGCCGCGGACGCCCATGCGGCGGTCAGGTCATAAGAGTGACCGCCCGTCCAGTTCACGCTCGAGTCCACCGAGCCGGACTGGCCGATGACGTACTCCTTCGCCGCGCTGCCCGGCTGATTCCACCGGAACGTCCCGGTGGCCCGGCCGGCGCCTCCCGCCCCGGTGCCGGTCACGATCACCGTCCCCTCGAACTCCCAGACGAACGTGGCCCCGGCCGGGATGTCCGCCGCCGGCAAGGCGATCGACCCGAAGTTCGCGAACAGCGCCAGGGTGACCGTCAGCCCCTGGGCGGCGCCCGCTGCCTGCGTCCCGAAGCCCCCGGCCTTCAGCTCATAGCAGGTATTCACGGTCGCCGCGTCGTTCGCGAACACGTTCCACGCCTTAGTCAGCGCCGTCGCGACCGTCTGGGTGACCGGGATGATGGTGCTGTCTACCTGCTCGATCACCGGCTTGGCCACGATCGCCTGCGGCGTCATCGTCGTCTCGCCGTTGACCGTGAGAGTGTCTGTCGTGCTGCCCCCGGACACGGCCAGGCCGCCGGCCACCGGGACCGCCGCCCCGTTCGCGGCGATGACCGTCCCGTTGAACAGCTTCAGCTGCGGCGTGGCCCCGTTCCCCCGCGGCGACAGCGCCGAGTCGAGGTGAACCGAGCCCGGCACGTCCGCGCCGGTAGCCAGCGGGGAGCCGATGCTCAGGCCACCGCTCACCCCCGCGACAGATCCGGGGTTGAAGTCGGTCGTCAGCCCGACGTGGACCGCGCCCTTGGACATCCACGCGAGCTCGTGCGTGGCGCTGTTGTAGGTCACGATGTCGGTGGCGACCGCGGGGAGGGCGTTCCCGAACGGGTCGGCGGTGGCCTCGCTCATCCACGCGACAGGCGGGTTCCCGGCCTGGGGAGTGCCGTTGTAGACGAAGACGCCGGCCCCGGTGCCCCCGCCGATGACCTCGACCCGGACGACCGGGTGGGAGAATCCCTCAGACATCGCGGGTCCCGGTCACGTTCAGGGTGGCCACCGCGCCCGGGTCGCCGCCGGCCCACACCGCCCAGACGTAGTCGCCGAGCCGCAGCGGCCGGGCCGACACCCGCCCGGTGGAATCGCCGGTGGACCCCGACAGGGTCTGGTCGATGAAGTTGGCCGCGGTCGGCTGGTCGCCGACGTAGACCTTGCACTGGGCCTCCCGGCCGTTGGTGGACGCGCTGACCGACGCCACCGCCGCCTGCCACACCTCGGCCATCCCCGCCGGGCCGATCTTGGCGGTGCCGTTCCCGGAGCCGTCCAGCGTGATCGTGACGGCCCCCGGGCGGATGGGCGCGCTGGTCACTCCGTGACCTCGTAGATGGCCCAGACGCTGACGGTGACCGGGTACCCGGTGGCGGCCGAGACCCAGACCTCGTCGGTGGTGTTCAGCGGGACGGGGGTGGTCTCGGTCCCGATGACCTGCGCGGCGCCGCCGGCCTGGGAGGCGGCGTCGGCCTGGTTGGGCGCGATGTAGATGACCGGGGGGGTGGCCTCGGTGGCGGAGGTGACCCAGGCCTCGAGCCGCGTGGCGGAGCGGGGCAGCAGCCGCTGCGTCGCCTGGGCGGCGGTCAGGGTGTAGGTGTTGGTCCGCAGCGCCTTCCTGGTGCGCCTGGGGGCCGCGGCGGCCATCGGCACGTCCGAGCTCGCGATGTGGACCTTGATCGGGTCGATTTCCGGCATGCTAACGGACATATCCCGCCACCTTCGTCGCGAGGGGCACCGCCCCGGTGAGCTTGGCCACCCCGACGGCCAGCAGGATGAGGCCGAGGACGACTTCCCCGGCCCTGATCCAGAAATTCGCGCTGAACGGGCCGCCGGAGAGCGAGAAGAGATTCCCCAGCACCCCGCCAGCTATCTTCGGGGCGTTAGCGATGTTCTGGCCGATGCTGTTCTGGTACTGCGGCGGCGGCCAGTTGTTGGCCTGGATCGCATTGAGCATGTCGATCTGGCTGGCGTAGTAATGCCAGCCGGTGCCGGTCTTGGTGCGCAGCATGTCGCCCGCCGCGGTGATCGCGTCGGTGTCCAGGATCACCTGGCCGGTGTGGCTGTTGTAGAACCACCACTGCGACTGGCCGGCCGGCTTGACGCCGAGGGCGCCGCCCGGGGCCTTGTTCAGGATGTCCGCCTCGGCCTGCGCCTCCGCCTGCGTGGCGTACGGGCCGGCCGCCTGGCTGGTGCTGGGCAGGTCACCGGATGGGAACTGGTCGTTGCCGGACTGCAGGACGACGTACACCACGCCGGTGCCCCGGTCCTGCTGCCCTACCCACCACGTGGCCATGCTGTCTCTCCTAACATCCCGGGGTCGCCCAGGCGGACCAGTCGGTGCCGTTGCTGGACCCCTGCACGGCGACCCGGGCGTTGACGACCGGGTTCTGCAGCTGCGCGATCGAGTATCCCGCGCCCTTGCCGCCGGGCGTGTCGAGCTGCCACAGGCCGA
Organism: Streptosporangiaceae bacterium; assembly: GCA_035934395.1. Lineage (GTDB taxonomy): Bacteria > Actinomycetota > Actinomycetes > Streptosporangiales > Streptosporangiaceae > JASHPR01. The sequence continues at coordinate 5,050 of DASYXX010000954.1, read as the reverse complement.
CGTTGGTGCCCCCGTCAGGGTTGGGGCTGGTCACCCCGGGCCGGCCGCTGGACTCCTGGATGGCGTGGCAGGCCGCGTTGTTCGCCGCGGCCGCGCTCCCGCCGACCGACTGCCACAGCTGCATCAGCTGGGCGTGGCTGTAGTTGCCGGAGACGGACGGCGCCCCGGCCGGCGCCGTGGGGCTGGCGGTCCCGGGGGCGCCCCCGGTGGCCGGGCTGCCCGCCGGGCTGCCCGCCGGCGCCCCGTATGCCCCGGACAGCGGGGCGATCTGGTTGGCGAGGACCGGGCTGGCGGCCGGGGACTTGCTCGAGATGACCGCCTGCAGCGCGTGCGGGATGCTGTAGCCCTTGAGCCCGGCGTACAGGAACAGGCCCCCGGCGGCGACCGCTCCGAGGGCCACGCCGTCGACGCCGCCGGCCACGGGCCTACGCCACCGCCTGCAGCTGCGCGGCGCTGGTGTACTGGGCGGGGACGTAGGCGGCCGCGCCGCCGGGCGATTCCATCTTGCCGGTGCCCGGGTTGACCGCGTTCGCGTGCCGGTAGTGCGCGTGGAACGCCACGATCGCGGCCCCGCCGAGGATCACGATGTTCGCGTCCCGCGCCAGCAGCGCGATGCCCGCCACCGCGATCAGCGCGGTGTAGCCGGCCTTCTTGATGGACGTCTCGTTGGCCGGGTGGTAGGCGTCGGACGCGTGCACCTGGCTGACGCTGCCGACGTCCAGCTGGTACACCGCGGCGACCAGGCCGACGGTGGCCAGCGACATGATGATGCTGTTCTCGGGCTTGATGTTCAGCGCCATGCGCCTCTCCTAGGTGACGGTGAAGGTCCGGCCGGCCGTCCACGGGCCGGCGCCGGCGGAGTTCGTGGCGCGGACCTTGGCGCCGTAGTGGCCGGCGCGCAGCGCCACCCGCTCGGCGTGCGTGCCGGCCTGCCTGCGGTCCGCGTGGGAGGCGCCGGTGATCTCCAGCTCGTACCCGGTCGCCCGGTCGACGGGCCCCCACCCGAAGTCCGCGAAGTCCTTGTGCCCGGTGACGGAGAACCCGGGGGGCGCCCCGGCCGGCTTCTTCTTGGCCCCGCCGCCCCCGCCCCCGCCCCCGCCGCCGCCGCCCCCGCCGCCCCCGCCGGATGCCAGGCGGATATTTGGCGGGAACCCCCCGGTCCCGGCCTGCGGCGGCTGCCCGGCGATCGCGATGGCCTCCTCGATGATGGTCCGCTGCGCGGAGGTCACCTGCTGGCCCTGCAGGTAGGGGCCGAGCGCCGCGCCGACGGTGGCGGGGTCGGCCTGCAGGGTCTGGATGAGGTAGTTGGTCGCGTACTGCGCCCACTCGGCGTTGTCGGCGAACCCCCCCGGCCCCGGGGCGGCGGGCTGCGTGGCGCCGCCGGTGCCGTAGTAGACGCCGTTCAGCCCGGCGCCCAGCCCGGTGGTGTTGTACGGCGCCCCGGCGCCCTGCAGCGCCGCCAGGGCCGCCAGGTCCTCCTGCGACCCGTAGACGAACCCCGTCGCGGGGTCGATGACGCCGGTGTTCCCGGCCGGGTCGGTCGCGGTCCCCCCGGCGGCGGCCGCGGCCGCGGCCGGGGCGTGCCGCCGGCGGTACCAGGCGATCGCGGCCACCAGCACGATCGCGGCGATCCCGCCATAGACGGCGGTCTGCTTCTTGACGGTCCCGGCCAGCGGGACGCGGACGGTTCCCTCGAGGGCCATTACAGCGGCGCCTCGAGGAGGCCCTGCTGGCTGACCGGGGGCGGCTGCCAGGGGCTGGCGGGGGACTGGTACTCGCCCTGCGGCATGGTCAGCACCGCGCCGGCGCTGCCGTAGCCGTAGGCGGGGTCCTGGCCGCCGTAGGGGCCGCTGGAGGCCACCGGGAACGCCTGCAGGCCGTGGACCGTGTTCACCAGGGGGCGCTGCCCGCCGGGCAGCCACAGGAAGTTCATCGGCAGGTTGCGGCCGGTCGCGACCCGGCGGTGAAAATGCTGCGGCCAGTCGGTGTGCTGGTTGGTATTGGCCGGATGGCTCGTGATGTCGGTACTGCCCCAGCCGGCCGAGGCGTGCTTGTTCTGCCCGCCGTCCCCGACCAGGGCGCCGTCGACCGGGCCGTTGTAGTACTCGGCCCACTGGTCCTGGACGGGCGCGATGTTCAGGCCCGGCTTGCGGTTATCGAGGCCGTCGGAGTGCAGCGCGTCCGACTGCTGGCGCAGGAACGCCGCCCCGTCGGGCAGGTGGCTGTCGGTGACCGGCTTCGGCCACGGTCCCGCGTGCGTGTTCGGCGTGGCGTCGAAGTACGGCGTCGACGGGCCGGCGTCGCCGTGCGCCATGACCGGGGCCTCGGCGGCGATCAGGTCGGTCTGCGGGTCCGGGAGGGTGGGGTACTCGCCGTAGCCGAGGCTGTACATCTGGCCCGGGTAGCGCAGCGGGGACGCCTGGTAGCCGGGGGCGCCCGGCTGCGGCCAGCCCGGGTTGCCGGTGACGACCTCGGCGGGGGCCTCCGGGTTGTCGTCGACGAAGACCAGCCCCCGCACGCCGGAGACCGGCCCCGCGGGGCTGATGCCGGCCATGGCTAGGCCTGCCCGGTGATCGCGGTGTGCTCGGTGCCGGAGATGAACGTCTGCGCGGCGCCGAATGCCTGGGTGATGTGGCTGTTCGGGGCCAGGACGATGTACAGGGCGCCCAGCCCGATCAGGCCGGCCAGCCATTTTTGCGCGAAGCTCATTTCGCGTACCCCAATACCTTGAGAGCGTTCTGCAATGGCGTCGGCGCGTTGCCGAACTGGACGGTCAGCGCGGTCAGCAGCGACAGCCACGCCAGGCCGACGGCGAACCGGGGGGCCAGCCGCTCGAGTCCCGCCAGCGCCAGGGCCAGGCCCAGCGTGGCGGGCACGACCCGCCAGTTGAAGCTGATCTTCTGGCCCGCCAGCGGGGCGAACAGCAGCTCGTTGGCCGCGGTCACCGCCCCGGTGGCGAGCACGATCCCGGTGGACGCGGCCATGCCGTGCCCTAGAACTTCGGCAGCTTGCTGACCAGGGGAAGCGTGGCGATCTTGTCGGAGAACGCGTAGCCCGCGTACACCGCGAGAGCGATCCACAGCCACTTCTTGTCCTTCACGGTCCTGACCTCCTATTCGGCGGCGTGGTTGGCGGTGACGCGGGTGAGCTTCTCGCCCACGATGTTGCCGGCATCATCGAGCACCGGCTCGCTGTAGAGGGTGCCGCCGCCGTACCCGCCCATCACCCGCCCGTCGGCCAGGTGCATGTAGTGGGTCGGCCCGGCGACCCGGACCGGGATGCCGCGCTCGAACACGAGCAGCGACTCCGAGGTGGACCCGGGCGGGGCGTCGGGAAGCTCCCAGACGGGAACCTCACGCTCCTGGCCCACCTTCTCCATGTACTGCTGCTTGCGGACGGAATTCTCCGCCCCTGACGGCCCGGACAGGGAGCCGATTTCGGTGGCCATTTAGGACGCACCTCCCGAGACAAGCTGGTAGCGGTTCTTCGATGGCGTCTGGATCCAGTTCACCATCGCGAACAAGTTCGTTTGCGCGCCGAACGATCCCTGCAGGCGCAGGAGCGTGTTGACATTCGTCGCCCAGTACTTGTAGCCGTACTCATTTCCCGGCTCGTTGGCGAAGTCCAGGGTCCGGTAGAATGGCAGGATGCCATTCTCGCGGGCGAACGCATTGTCGTTGGAGTTGGACGTGCCGGCGAAGGTGCCGTAGAAGCCGTAATCCCGGCCGGTCTCCGCGTGCCAGGTGGCCAGCGACCGGTTGTACAGCTGCAGGTTGCCCAGCATGATGACGAACGGGTCGGGAATGTCGCCATCGCCCGCCGCCCTTGTCCCGGCCGAGGCGTCGTAGAACAGGTAGAAGACGTTCCTCAGCGGGAACCCGATGCCGTTGGTCAGGTCGTACTTGGAGCTGCCGGCCGCGATCAGCGTCGCGCCCTCGACCTTCCAGTACTGGAGGGTGCCGGGCAATGGCGGCGTTTCCGCGAATGGCCGGATGGTGTTGCCGGATGTGTACCCGGCGGGCTGCGTGTCGGTGTAGCTGGCCAGGTAACCGCGGATCCGCAGCGTCCCGAACGTCGATGGCACCTGGTTGTAGGTATTGGCCTGGGAATCGACGTAGATCTCGATCCGCCAGCCCGGCTTGGACTCATTCTGCACGACGCCCAGCGCCGACCGGCCGATGACTTCCAATGGCACGTACAGCACGAAATGGAAGGTGCCGGCGGTGCCGCCGGTCCCGGTGGTGGCGGAATAGCCCATGTCGCCGCGCGGGTCGCCGACATTGAAATAGCCACCGTATTTGTTCAGGATCATCAGCTGGTAGCCGGTGACCTGGACGACGACCTCGCCGCCGAGGTCGTAGACGGTCAGCTTCTGGACGCCCGAGAACGGGTTGTCCTTGCTGTAGGTGACGCTGTTGGTCACGTTGCCGGTCACCGACATGAGGAAGTCGATCCAGGCGCCGCGCAGCCAGCCCGAGGGGCTGATGTTCCACTGCCCCCACAGCTGGGCGGCGGCGCTCTGCACGACGGACTGGTCGATGTCCTGGACATCTTGCTCGAATGTGCCCACCGGGAATGCCCAGGGCATCGGCGGGGACGCCTGCTGGCCGCTGCCGGTGGACCCGGCGCCGGGCGCCGGCTTGGCCTGGGTGGCCGTACCTGTCATCTGTTCCTCCTCTACTCGCCCGGGTACACCAGGTTGCGAGGCCTGGCGCGGCCCTTGACGGCGATCGAATGGACCAGCGAGCGCTGGTCCTCGACGGTGGACCGCTGGATGACCTCGCGGGGATCCTGCATGGGGATCCCGGCGTCGTAGAACAGGCGCACGGTGGCCAGGAACTCCTCGGCCTCGCAGGGCGACATGTCCCCCGGCTGGATCGCGACGTACGCGTACCACATCTCGTTGTGGTGCTGGTGGCGGACCGCGTCGGTCTTGGTGTCATACAGCGTGCTGTCCGAGGTGCCATCCGCCAGGGCCACCGCGATGAACCGGCCGATGGCGTCCATGCCCCTGGCGGCCTTGTGCAGCCGGTAGGTATCGCTGATCCGC
>DASYXX010000918.1:0-7071 GCA_035934395.1 Streptosporangiaceae bacterium | reverse complement strand
CTGATAACCCTGTGATTGGTGGGACGCCCGGGTTCGATCCAGTTGCCGAGCGTGTGGGGTAATGGCTGCTATAGCAGCCATTACCCCACACGCTCGGCAACTGGATCGAACCCGGGCGTCCCACCAATCACAGGGTTATCAGGAAGCTCTCTGGGTCGCGCGGAGGGCGCTCGGGCGGGGGGGCCGCGGGGTGGCCGACGCCGACCGCTCCCATCGGCTCCCAGTCGGGGGGCAGCCCCAGCGAGCGCGCGGCGACCTGCCGGCAGAACAGGGTGCTGGACACCCAGCACGAGCCGAGCCCCTCCACGGCGAGCGCCACCAGCAGGTTCTCCACGGCGGCGCCCATCGCGACCACGAACATCGTCCGCTCGGCGGCCGAGCGCCGCTGGTCCGGATAGGGGTGGGCGGCGTCGGCGACCAGGCACGGCACGATGATCAGCGGCGCGCGGCGCAGCGGCTCGCCCCGCCGGGTCCGGCGGGCGATCTGTTCCTCGGTGAAGCCGTCCCCGCGGAGGTCGGCGATCCACGCGGCCAGCATGTCGTCGAGCAGCGCGGTCCTGGCCCGCTGCGATTCCAGGACCGCGAACCGCCACGGCTCGCTGTGGTGCGGCGCGGGCGCGGTCACCGCGGCGGCGATCGCACGGCGGACCGCCGCCGCGTCGACCGGCTTGGCGCTGAACTCGCGGACCGTCCGGCGCGCCTGCAGCACGTCGGCGGCGCCCAGCCGGAACATGTCCTCCGCGGCGGGCCGGATCAGCGCCGCGGCGCCCGGGCCGTCGGATCCGGTCACCAGCTCGCCCAGCCCCCGCACGATCGCGACGGGCACCTGCGTGGTCTTCCGCTTGACCAGGTCACCGGCGGCGGCGATCTCGTCCGCGACGGCCGCGACCGTCACCTCGAGCGTGTTGCCGAACGTGTCGGCCTGGCCCCGGTGATCGCGCAGCGGCGCAAGGCCCGCGACCCCGATCGCGGCGTCGGTCTGCCCGTTGCGCCACGGCCGGCCCATGGTGTCGGTGATGACGACCCCGATGCTGACGCCGCGCCGCTCGCCCAGGCCCTTGCGCAGCCGCCGGGCCGAGCCGTCCGGGTCCTCGGGGAGCAGCACCACGGTGCCCGGCTCGGTGTTGGAGCTGTCGACTCCGGCCGCGGCGAGCACCAGGCCGTGCCTGGTCTCGACGATCCTGGTCTGGCCGCGCCGTGCCACCACCCGGACCGCCTCGTCGTCGATCGCGCGCTCCCGCTCCGCACGGACCACGCGGCCCTCGGCCTTGCTGACGATCTTTGAGGTTATGACGACGATGTCGCCTTCGCGCAGGTCGGGAGCGTGGTCGGCGATGAGCCGCGCGAGATCGGCCCCGGCCGTGATCTCCGGCAGGCCGGTCACCCCGGTGACGGTCAGCTGGTTCATGCTGTGTCTCCCGGCTCGCTCCGTGTGTCTCCCGCGAGCTCCGCGGCCAGGGACAGGGCCGCGCGCGCGATCTCGGCCGACGCGGCCAGGTCGGTCATGTAGAGCGGGAGCGCCCGGACCGCGATCCCGGCGAGCGCGGGATCGTCTCCCGCGGCCTTGTCCTGCTCGTCAACGAGCCAGCCGTCGAGCAGGTCGGCCCCGTAGTGCGCGGCGACCGCGGACGCCGTCGTCTCGACCCCGATCGCGGCCAGGCACGCGTCGGCCATACCGCGCACCGGCGCTCCGCCGATGATCGGCGAGACTCCCACGACGGTCTTCGCGCGTATCGCCCGGGCGATGCCGGGCACCGCGAGGATGGCCCCGATGCTGACCACCGGGTTGGACGGCGGGAGGAGGACCAAGTCGGCGGCCGCGATCGCCGCCAGCACTCCCGGCGCCGGGGTGGCGGCCTCCGCCCCGGTGAACGTGATCTCGGTGGCCGGGACCTCCGCGTGCAGCCTGACCCACCATTCCTGGAAGTGGACTGTTTTCCCCCCGCCGCTCCCCCCCTCGGCCGTGGTCACGTGGGTCTCGACCCGGTCATCGGTCATGGGCAGCAGGGTGACGCCCGGCTGCCAGCGCTCGCACAGCGCCCTGGTGACCGCGGAGAGCGGGGCGCCGTCCCTGAGCATGCTGGTGCGCGCGATGTGCGTCGCGAAATCACGATCGCCGAGGCCGAACCAGCCGGGGCCGGCGCCGTAGGCGGTGAGCTCGGGCAGCACGGTGAAGGTCTCATCGGCGCGGCCCCAGCCCTGCTCGGAGTTGATCCCGCCGCCCAGCGTGTACATGACGGTGTCCAGGTCGGGGCTGATGTGCAGGCCGAACAGGTCGATGTCGTCGCCGGTGTTGCCGATGACCGTGATCTCAGCATCTGGCGCGGCGGCCTTCAGGCCGCGCAGGAAGCGGGCGCCGCCTACGCCGCCCGCGAGAACGGTGATGCGCATATTGGAAGTCTCGCAACCGGCCCGGCGTGGCGTCCCGCGAGCCCCCCGGTATCCGCGCCGCCGGGCGCGGCCTCGCCGCCCACCCGCCGGTGCGGCCAATGCGCCGAATCACACGGCTATGCGAGGACTGTCGTGGTTGCGGGCGACGGGACTAGGATCCCCCCAGGCTGCGTGACCCGGAAGGGGGCGCCATGAACAGCGAGGAATTTCGCCGGGCCCGGGAGTACGCCTCCTGGATACTTCTCGCCGCGGCGGCGGTCCAGGTCTTCCTCGGCGCCTGGGCGCTCTCCGGGCTGCCGGAGGGACCGGCCCCCGTGTTCCAATCCGGTTTCGGCCAGGCGACCTTGCCTGCGTTCTGGATGCGGGCCCAGGTGGCCTTCCCCGACCTGGTTGCGTTCACCGTCACCGTGTTGCCCGTCGCCGCCGTACTGCTCGTCGCCTTGGTTGGCCGGCCACCCGCAGCCGCGCACCGGATCACTCAGATCGCAGTGATCATCCAGGCCGTGGCCCTGGCCCTGGGCCTGGTCGCGTGGGTGGCCGTCCTCGGCAAGACCTTCCGCTGGGTCCCGGTCTCCTGGGCGGTCGATATTGCCGTCGCGGTGGCCGGGCTGATCTTGACCAACGCCGTCCTCCGGTCGCTGCGCGCTGAGCCGCCGACCCGGCCCCGGGTCGGCGCCCGCAAGCGGTGATGGCCGCGCGCTGAGCCGCGCACAGCGCGGGCGTCGGCCCGGCCGACGGCCGCGGAATGGCCGCAGGCGCTCGCAGGGCTGCCCGCCAGCGCCCGCCCCCGGGGGAAGTCGGCGCGGATTTTCCCGTCATCACGGTCAAGCTGGCTGCCATTATCACGTATTCCCCTTGACGCGGCGCAAGACACGCGGGTGTAATTTCAACTGTGTAATTCTCGTGCCCAGGGGCAGTGGCGCGAGCCGACGGGGTTACCGGGAGGGGGCTGGAGGTGCGCTGTGACTGACGTCATCGTCTCGCTGGTGCACGACGGTTTCGGCATTGACGCGGACGATGCTGGAGAGCTGGGCTGGCAGGATCGCGCGCTGTGCGCGCAGACGGATCCGGAGGCGTTCTTCCCGGAGAAGGGCGGCTCGACCCGGGAAGCGAAGAAGGTCTGCCGCAGCTGCGAGGTCCGGGCCGAGTGCCTGGAGTACGCGCTGGAGCACGACGAGCGCTTCGGCATCTGGGGCGGGCTGTCGGAGCGCGAGCGCAGGCGGCTCAAGCGTCAGGCCATCTAGGCCGGTCTCTGGGTAGGCCTCTGGGCGCAAGCTCCTGGTGTCGGCCCACGTAGGCCGTCCGTTCGGCCGGGCCAAGCACCGCATCTGGCCGTCTTGATACTCCCCCGTCGCGTATTGTTCACGGCGTACCACCGCTCTGCACGCCCGGACTGCACGGCCCTCCCGTCGAGTGCAGGTGGCCCTCTGAAGAGCAAGCGGACCCCACGTGTCACCGAACGATAGCTACTCCCAGCACGTTGTCACGGCGGTGATCGTCGCCCACGACGGCGCCGCGTGGCTGCCGCAGGTCATCCAGGCGCTGCTGGAGCAGACCAGGCCGGTGCAGCGCGTGGTTGCCGTTGACACCGGCAGCCGGGATCGCAGCGGCTCGGTGCTTGCGGGCCTGCTCGGCCAGTCCGTCGTCTTCGGCATGGACCGGGGCACGGGCTACAGCGCCGCGGTCGCCCGCGCGCTGCAGCACCGCGCGGCGAACGTGAACGTCCAGGGTGCCCAAGGCTCGGCGGGCCAGCCGGGCGCGGAACGGGCGGAGTGGGTGTGGCTGCTGCACGACGACTCGGAGCCAGCGCCCGACGCCCTGGAACAGCTGCTCCGTGGTGCCGCGGAGACGCGGTCGGCCGCCGTGCTCGGCCCCAAGGTCAAGGACTGGTCGGACCGGCGGGTGATCCTCGAGGCCGGCATAACGATCGACACCGTCGGGCGCCGGATCACCAGTGTCGAGCCACGCGAGGTCGACCAGGGCCAGCACGACGGCGACCGCGACTGCCTGGCCGTCGGCAGCGCGGGCATGCTGGTCCGCCGCGACGTCTGGGACTCGGTCGGCGGTTTCGACACCGACATGCCGCTGTTCCGGGAAGACGTCGACTTCTGCTGGCGGGTGCACCAGGCCGGTCACCGGGTCCGGGTGATCACCGACGCCGTCGTGTACCACGTGGAGGCGTCCGCCCGGCGGCGGCGGCCGATATCGGTCGCCCGGCGTCCCAGGCAGCTCGACCGGCGCAACGCGATGCTGACCCTGGCCGGGAACCTCCCGGCCGGGCCGATGCTTTCCTCTTTCGCGGGCAACCTGGCCGTCTCCTTCCTGAGGGCGGCCTTCTTCCTGGTGGCCAAGCGGCTCGCCGCCGCGCTCGACGAGATGGCCGCCGTCGGGTCCGTGCTCGGGCATCCGCTGCGGCTGCTGGCGATGCGCCGAGCCAGGGCCCTGGGCAGGCGGGCGGCCTACGGGAGGCTGCGCCGGGACCTCCCCCCGGGCCAGTCGCTGCGGAAGATGGCGGAGTTCGCCGCAGCGGCCCTGTCCGGGTCGGCTCAGGCCGACACGGCCGGGTCCCATCACGCGACCGACAACCCGGAGGAGGCCGACTACCTGCTGACCGACACGGGGCTGGCGCAGCGCGTCCTGACCAGCCCCGGGGTCCTGCTGTTCCTCGCCCTGACCGTCGTCTCCCTGGTCGCCGAGCGCTCGCTGCTCGGCTCGGGCCCGCTCGGCGGCGGTGCCCTGGTTCCCGCCTGGGGCGGCGCAAGCGACCTGTGGCGGGAGTACGTGCAGGGCTTCCACCCGGTGGGGGTGGGCTCGGGCAGCAGCGCGCCGCCGTACCTGGCCCTGGTCGCCGCGCTCGCGACCCTGCTCGGCGGCAAGCCGTGGCTCGCCGTGGACGTGATCCTGCTCGGCTGCGTGCCCCTGGCGGGCGTGTCCGCGTTCCTGGCCGTGCGGCGGGTGACGCGCTCGGTGCCGGTCCGGGTCTGGGCCGCCGCCTCGTACGCGCTGCTGCCCGTGGCCATGGGCGCGATCGCCGGGGGCCGGATCGGCACGGCCGTGGTCTTCGTGCTGGTGCCGGCGATGGCCCTGCTGGCCGGGCGGATGCTGACCCAGCCGGCCAGGCGGGCGCGCCGGGCGGCCTGGGCCACCGGGCTCACCATCGCGCTGGCCGCCGCGTTCGTGCCGTTGGTGTGGGTCGTGGCCCTGGTCGCGGCCCTTGCCCTGGTCGCGGCCCGGCCCCGCGCATGGCGCGAGCTGGCCATCGTCGCGGCCGTGCCGCCGGTGCTGCTCATGCCGTGGACGTTGCAGGTGGCCGCGCATCCGTCCACGCTGCTGCTCGAGGCGGGCCTGCAGCAGCCGGGCCTGGCCGATCATGACCTGGCCGCCCGGTCGCTGATGCTGCTCAGCCCGGGTGGTCCCGGCCTGCCGCCAGTGTGGGTAACCGCCGGGATCAGCCTCGCCGCCCTGGCCGCGCTGCTGCTGAGCAGGCGCCGGGTGGTCATGACGGCCGGCTGGGGGATCGCCCTGTCCGGGCTGGTGATCGCGATCGCCGTGAGCCGCGCCGTGATCACGCCGGGCGATCACGGCGCGGCCGTGCCGGCCTGGCCCGGGGTGGCACTGCTCATCGCCGCGGTGGGCCTGCTACTCGCGGGCGTGACCGCGGGCGAGGCGCTGCCCTGGCTGGTAACGGACGGTGCCCGCCAGGCAAGGGCCGGGCAGGCCCGCGGCGGCAGGCCAGGCCCGGCCGGCCGCCGCGGACCCCGGCCGCTAGGTAGCACCGGGGCGGTGATCCTGGCGGGCGCCGCGTTGTCGGCACCGGTCCTGGCCGCCGCATCCTGGCTGGTCAGCGGTGTTCGCGGCCCCGTCGCCCCGATATCGGGCCCCGTCGTGCCCGCGGTGGTCACGGCCTCCACTGGCAGCGGCCTGGAGCTGAGGACGCTCGTGGTGCGCTCGCACGGCCGCCAGGTGAGCTACTCGCTGCAGCGCGGGGCCAGCCCGTCGCTCGGTGATCCGGACCTGGCGCCGGTGCCGTCCGCGCAGCAGGCGCTCGACACGGCGGTGGCGGCCCTGATCGCCCCGAACGGCGGCGAGGCGTTCGATCAGGGTCAGCTGCTCGCCCAGTTCGACATCGGCTTCGTGCTCTTGCCCGCCCCGGTGGACCAGGGCCTGGTGCGAGCGCTGGACGGGGTGGCCGACCTGCGGCCGCTGAGCGCGACCTCGGCCTTCTACCTCTGGCGGGTTACCGCCCTCTCGGCCAGGGTCCGGGTGGTGGAGCCGGACGGGACCGTGGTCGCCGTGCCCTCCGGGCCGACCGGCGTCTCGGGCGCGCAGGTGCCCGCGGCGGGCGGGACGATCGAGTTCGCCGAGCCCGCCGGGGGATGGAACGCCACCCTCAGCGGGAAGCCGCTGACGCCGGTGCCCTCGCCGGCGGGCAGCTGGGCAGCGGCCTACGCGCTGCCAGCGGGCGGCGGCGTGCTCGGCATCGGCCGCGATCAGACCGGGCGGGACCTGATCCTGATCCTGCAGTTGCTGGCGCTGGCCGCCGTGGCCGTGCTGGCCCTGCCCGGCTCCAGGGCCGCCGCCGACGAGGGCCCGGCCGCGTTCGGTGCCCGGGCGGCCGCGGGCTTGCAGACCCCGGCAGGCTCCCGCGCTGGGGGCGGCACCCGGGCTGCGGCCGGTTCC
>DASYXX010000909.1:0-3938 GCA_035934395.1 Streptosporangiaceae bacterium | reverse complement strand
AGCGTGGCCATCGAGTACCAGAGCGTCTCGAAGAACGGCACGATCTCGGGGCCGAACGGCAGCTCGATGTCCTCGACCTCGTGCCCGAGCTGGCTGAGCAGCGCGCTGGCCTCCTCGTAGGCAGCCACGCACTCCGGGTGGATCTCCGCCCCCTCGACCGCATGCTGCAGGGACCGGCCGATCCGCAGCCGCCCCGGCTCGCGGCTCGCGCCGGCCAGGAACGTCTCGCCCGGCGGCAGCGGCGGCAGCGTGTACATGTCGCCGGGATGGTTGACGGTCATAGCGTCGAGCAGCAGCGCGGCGTCGGCGACCGTGCGCGTGAGCGGGCCGTCGGTGGACAGCCCGGACAGGTCGGGGAGGAGCGGCCCGCGGGAGATCCGGCCCCGGGTGGGCTTGAGGCCGAACAGGCCGCAGACGCTGGCCGGGATCCGGATCGACCCGCCCCCGTCGCTGCCCTGCGCGGCGGGAGCCAGGCCGGCCGCGACCGCGGCCCCGGCGCCGCCGCTGGAGCCGCCCGCGGACCTGGTGAGGTCCCAGGGCGTGCGCGCCGGCGGCCCGATCCTGGTCTCGGTGTAGCACGGCAGGCCGAATTCGGGCGTGGCGGTCTTGCCGGTGATCACGATTCCGGCCGCGCGCAGCGCGCCGACCACGTAGTCGTCCTGGTCCGCGACGTTGTCGCCGAACACCAGGGACCCGAGTGTCATGCGGACACCCGCGACCATGTTCAGGTCCTTGATCGGGATCGGGACCCCGGTCAGCGGCGGCAGCTCGGCGTGCGGGTCGCGCCTGCTGTCCGCCGCGGCCTTCTCCGCCTTCACGGCCTCCTGGCGGGCCAGGTCGTGGGTCACCGTGTAGAACGCCCCGACCTGGTCGCCGTGGCGGTCGATGCGGTCCAGGTAGTGATCGGTGATCTCGACCGGCGACAGCTGCCCCTCGCGGATCGCGGCGGCCAGCTCGACGACCGCCATGTCATGAATCTGCGTCACCCAGGTCACGGTACCGGAACAGTAGACGGCGCGAGGCGCGCGGTCCAGCGGTGACCAGGCCGGACGGATCCCGGGCAGATGCCTGGCGGTCCCCGGGCCGGGGTCCCGGACCGGGGCCGCCGCCGGGCCTGACTCGCTGCGGCGTGCCTGCACGGCCGCTGCGTATCTGCTCGATTACGCTGTGAGACGTGGACCGGGAACCCGGACCGGACACCGAAGGGACCGGACCGCAGGCCCCATTTGAGCCATGGGCGGACGAGGGCGGGCAGGAAAAGCGGAGCGGGCGAGGGCGGGCCAGCGGGGCAAGGACGAGCAGGCCCGCTCGCGGCGTCGTTCCCGTCCCCCGCCCGGTGCTCGGCGGCCTGGCCGACGACCCGCGGCTGCCCATCTGGATCGCCCGAGCGGTCATGGCCATAGTGGCGGGCGTGGCGATCACGGCCTGGCAAGGCTGGCGGCTCGGGCTGACCGCCGCGGCGTTCGTCGCCATAGCGGACACGGTCTACCGCTCGCGGACCACGTCGGTGATACCGGCCGGTGCGCGGCTCAGCTCGGCGCAGCGGCGTACCGGCCGACGCCTGTTCCTGCTCCGGCCGCACGGCTACGTCGAGCTCCGCAGCCGCGCGATCCCCGGCAGCGACGCCGTGATCGACCACCTGGTGATCGGGCCCGGCGGCGTGTTCGCGCTGGACTCCGAGCGCTGGGATCGCAGGCTCCCGGTCCGGAGCGTCACGGGCGACCTGCTCTACCACGGCCCGTTCAGCCAGAAGGCCCGGCTGGAGCACGCCCGGTGGGAGGCCTCGCGGGCCGCCGCCCGGCTGAGCGACGCGCTCGGGGAGAAGATCACCGTCCGCCCGGCCATGGTGATCTACGGGCCCACGATCCCGTGGATCGTGGCCAGCCTGAACGGCGTCGACGTCTTCTCCGGCAAGAGGCTGCGCAAATACTTCCGGCGCCAGGCCAGGACCCGCCGCGGCGGCCAGCTGGACGCCGAGCAGGTCGAGGACATTCACATAGCTGCCGCGGTGGCCCTGCCCCCCGCGCGCTGACGCGCCCGCCCGCCGGGGCTGACCGGCCCGCGGGCTCGGCAGGCCGGCCGTCCGGTTAGTCTGAACCGGCCGATCAGTGACCGACGTGAGCGAGGTAAGCCGTGGCCGTGGCGCGGGACTGGGTGCTGGGAGCGCGCCCGCGTACGCTCCCCGCGGCGATCGTCCCGGTCGTGGTGGGCTCGGGCGTCGCCGTCGGCTACGGCCGGTTCTCGGCGTGGCGGGCCGCGCTGGCGCTCGTGGTCGCGCTCGCGCTGCAGATCGGCGTCAACTACGCCAACGACTACAGCGACGGCATCCGCGGCACCGACGAGCGCCGGGTCGGCCCGGTCCGGCTGGTCGCCTCGGGCCTCGCGCGGCCCCGCCAGGTGCTCGCCGCCGCGCTCGGCTGCTTCGCGGTGGCCTGCGTGGCCGGCCTGGTCCTCGCGGCCGTTACGTCATGGTGGCTGCTGCTGCCCGGCGCGGCCGCGGTGGCGGCCGCGTGGTTCTACACTGGCGGCCGCCATCCCTACGGCTACCGGGCGCTCGGCGAGGTCTCGGTGTTCGTGTTCTTCGGCCTGGCCGCCGTGGCGGGCACCGCGTACGTGCAGATGGGCCGGATGCCGTGGCTCGCCGTGGCCGCCTCGGCGCCGGTCGGCCTGCTCGCCTGCGCGCTGCTGGTGATCAACAACCTGCGCGACATCCCGACCGACACGGTGAGCGGCAAGCGCACGCTCGCCGTGGTGCTCGGGGATCGCCGCACCCGGCTGCTATACGTGGCCTGCATCGTGATCCCGTTCGGCGTCGCGGCGGCCATCGCCGCGGCCGCGCCGCTCGCGCTGATCGCCCTCGCCGCCGCGCCGTTCGCGCTGGCGCCGCTCCGGCTGGTGCGCGACGGCGCCTCGGGTCCGCGGCTGATCACCGCGCTCGGCCAGACCGGCCGGCTCCAGCTCGCGTTCGGCGTCCTGCTCACCCTCGGCCTGGCCATCCGCCTCTGACCCCGCCGCCCGGCTCCGCCTCGCCGCGCCCGGTCGGCCCTGGTCCTAACGACATCGATGCTCCATCGATGCTGTTCCCGGAGGGCCGCGGGACGGTCCCGGAGGGCCGCGGGACGGTCCCGGCGGGCCGCGGGACGGTCCCGGCGGGCCGCGGGACGCACCGCGCAAACGAGCCGCGGCGGGCCGGAAACTCGCGTTACACCGATGTCGGGCCGGCGCCTCAGCCCGGGTCGGGGGCCTCGGCGTGGCGTACCGCACCGTCCGGGCCCGGCCCTTCAGTCCGCTCGGGCGCCAGTGCGGCACCTGGCAGCTCAGCGGCGGCCACGGCCTCCTCAGCGGCCGCCACCTCCTTGGCCGCCGCCTCCGCAGCAGCCGCTGCAGCTCTCGCCGCCTCCGCAGTATCCGCCGCCTGCGGGGCAGCACTCACCGCCTGCATGGCAGCGCCCCCCAGCTTGGCCGGGCCAGTCTGGCCCGGCACCTCGGCGCGGCGCGGCGGAGCCTGACGCGCGGCGAGAGCCTGACCGTTGTCGCTGGTACCGCCGCCGACGGCCCCTTCGAACGCCGAGCTCAGCATCTTCAGCGCGCTGGTCAGCTCGCTGGGGACCATCCAGACCGTGTTGCCAGGGCCCTGCGCGAGCTGCGGCAGGGTCTGCAGGTACTGGTAGGCGAGCAGCTTGGGATCGGGGTCGTTCTCGTGAATCGACTGGAACACGGTCCCGATCGCCTGCGCCTGGCCCTCGGCGCGCAAGATCGCGCTCTGCTTCTCGCCCTCCGCGCGCAGCACGTTCCCCTGCTTGTCGCCGTCGGCGGTGAGGATCTGCGACTGGCGGACGCCCTCGGCGGTGAGGATCGCGGCGCGCTTCTCCCGCTCGGCCCGCATCTGCTTCTCCATCGCGTCAATGACGCTCTTCGGCGGGTCGATCGCCTTGATC
>DASYXX010000865.1:0-2637 GCA_035934395.1 Streptosporangiaceae bacterium | reverse complement strand
CGGCCTGCCGGGCGCGAGCGCGATCTCCCCGCCCTCGTGCCGCAGGACCTGCCGGCCCTGCAGGGCGAACAGCAGCCCGAAGGACGGCCCGACGGTCAGGACGACCGCGACGAACAGGACCACCAGCGCGACCAGCGTGGTGTGCGGGGCGCCTGCGTTGCTCAGCGTCACCGGCGTGCCGGGCAGCAGCGTCGGGTACTGGGCCACGCCCCAGCCCCAGATCACCGCCCCGACGCCGAGCGCGGCGAGCGGCCGGGCGCCGCGCGTGCGGCCGGGCGAGCCGGAGTGGCGCGGCGCCGCCTGGACTGAGGAGCGAGCGACGGAGGAGCGAGCGACGAGGGAAGGCGGTGCCTCCGGGGCGCGCCGCAGGCGAGCGGCAGACACAGTGAGGAGCGCCGCAACCGCCACGCCGGTGACCGCAGCGATGATCACCAGCGGCAGCGCCCGCCCGGTGAGGTGCCGGAACAGCGCAGGATCCGAGCCGTGCAGCTCGGCCAGGATGGCCAGCGACAGCGCCCCGGTCACCAGGCCGGCCGCCTGGGCCCGGCGGGTGAAGTAGATCTCGAGGCGGCGGTCGCCGCGTCCGGCGGCCTCGCCGATCAGGTAGACGGCAGCGAGGTAGCCGCACGCGCCGACGAACAGGAAGCCGATCAGCAGCGACGTCGCCCCGGTCCAGGCGGTCAGGCTGGCGCGGCTGGCGCCGGCCGGTACCTGTCCGGCCGCCATGGCGCCGATCACCGTGCCCATGAAGAACGGGGTCAGCAGCGAGGAGAACGCGAAGGTCGCGCCGGTCACGCGCTGCAGGGTGATCCCGCGGACCTCCTTGCGGAACGCGAAGCCCGCGCCGCGCAGCACGACGCCGCCCACCGCGAGCCAGATCGGCAGCGCGACCGCGCTCATCACCGCGGCGAACGCGACGGGAAAGCCGGTCCAGAAGATGACCAGCGCGAACACGAGCCAGACGTGGTTGGCCTCCCACACCGGGGTGATCGAGGAGTCGATGAGCTGCCGTGGCGCCTGGCCTCGCCGGTCGCCGCCGGCCAGCAGGTCCCACAAGCCGCCGCCGAAGTCCGCGCCGCCCAGGACCGCGTACAGCGTGATCGTGGCCAGCAGGATGGCCCCGACCGCGTCCGCCATCACCGGAGCACTCCTTTTGCCCGCCCACCCGAGCCCTGCCGCCCACCCGAGCCCTGCCGCCCACCCGAGCCCCGCCGCCCCCCCGCCCCCGCCGCGGGCGGCGGGCCGTAGGGGACCCCCGTCTCCAGGGCGTCGCCGCGGCGCCAGCGCCGGGCCAGGGCTCGCAGGATGATGATCGTCGCGGCGCCGAGCACCGCGTAACCGGCGATGATGAGGCTCAGGCTGGTGAGGATGCCGCCGTTGGCCGTGGCCGCCGCGGTCGTGGTCTGCAGCCGGTAGACCACCCAGGGCTGGCGGCCGACCTCGGTGACCACCCAGCCGCACTCCATGGCCACGATCGCGGCGACCCCGCTCACGGCGCCGAGCAGCCAGAACAGCCCGTGGCGGGGGAGCCGCCTGCTCCGCAACCACACGACCAGCGCCCACAGCCCCGCCAGCAGGAGCAGGAATCCCAGGCCGACCATGGCATCGAAGCACAGGTGGATCAGCCACACCACCGGCGGGCGCTGGGCGGGGGGCACGGTGTCCCACCCGGTAACCCTGGTCCCGGGCCCGAAACCGACCAGCAGCGAGTCCAGATCGGGGATCTTCAGCCCGGCCCAGATGCGCCCGCCCGCGTACACGCCGCCCAGCCATTCCGGGACGTGCCGGGAGGTGTGCGCGACGTACTCCATCGACGCGAACTTCACCGGCTGGTCGGCGGCGATGGACCGGGCCGCGGTGTCGCCGACGAAGATCTGGAACGGGGTGATCACCGCGGCGGTCACGAACGGGATCGCGAACCCCGTGTAGTGGTAGCGGTCCCGTCGGCCGCGCAGGATGCCGGCCGCGTACACCGCGGCCACGCTGAACCCGGTGACCATGTACGCGGCCAGGATCATGTGCGGCATCTCGTAGATCGCCGCGTGGTTGAAGAACACCTGCCACGGGTTGACCGACACGACCCGGCCGCCGCGCTCGGTGAAGCCGCCCGGCTGGTTCATCCACGAGTTCACCGCGATGACCGACATCGCGCCCAGGACGCCGCTGATCGCGTTCGGGACGCCGGTCCACCAGTGCGCCCAGCCCGGCAGGCGTCCCCAGCCGTACAGGTAGATCGCGGTGAAGATGGCCTCGAGGAAGAAGAACAGGCCCTCGACCCCGAACGGCAGTCCCAGCACCGCCCCGTACCGGCGCATCAGCCCGGGCCACAGCAGGCCCATCTCGAACGACAGCACGGTCCCGGTGACCGCGCCGACCGCGACCAGGACCCCCATCGCCTGGGACCACCGCCGCGCGAGGCGCAGCGCGACCTCGTCCGACCGCCGCAGCCCGATGAACTCGGCGATCAGCACGACCGTCGGCAGCGCGATCCCCAGGCACGCCAGGATGATGTGGAACCCCAGCGTGGTCGCCATCTGGGCGCGGGCGGGGACTACCTGCGCGGCAACCGAGGTCACGACGGCTGTGTTACCACAGATCGCCGCCCGTGAGCACGTAGATGAACGGCACCAGCGGGAT
>DASYXX010000820.1:0-5370 GCA_035934395.1 Streptosporangiaceae bacterium | reverse complement strand
TAGCCCGCTCCGCCGCCGCGACCGCCGCCCAGTCGCAGGCCTCGCCCGCCCGGCCCAGGGCGGCGCGGGTCTCCTCGTCGCAGAGCGCGCCCTGCAGGCCGGCCTGGTAGATGGCCTGGGGCGAGATCCCGAGGCGCACCGCGGCCCGGTACTCGGTGCCCAGGTCGGTGCCGAACATCGCGGGGTCATCGGTGGACACCGAGCAGCGCACCCCGGCGGCGACCAGGTCCGGCAGCGGGTGCTCGGCCAGGGACGCGACCACCCCGGTGCGCAGGTTCGAGATCGGGCACACGTCCAGCACGATTCCCCGGTCGGCGAGCTCGCGCACCAGGCCCGTGTCGTCGACCGCCCGGATGCCGTGCCTGATCCGGTCCGCGCGCAACGCGGTCAGCGCCCCGCGGATCGAGGAGACCCCGGCGGCCTCCCCGGCGTGCGGCACCGAGCCGATGCCGCCGTCGCGGGCCAGGGCGAACGCGGGCGCGTACGGCTCCGGCGGGTACTCGGCCTCCAGACCGCCCAGCCCGAGGCCGACCACGCCGCGGTCGCGGTACTTCACGCAGTTACGCGCGGTAAGTTCCGCGGCCTCCTGCGGGAAGCCGCGCGGGATGTCCGGCGTCAGGCGCACCTCGACCTCGTGCTGTTCCCGCGCCTGCTGCGCCCCGTCGCAGTAGCCGGTGAACACCTCGTCCCACCTCACTCCTCGTCGGACGGGCTCGGCCGGGGAGAAGATGCCCTCCAGGTACACCGCGCCGTGCGCCGCGGCCTCGGCCGCGTAGTCCACCACGACCTGCCGGAAGTCCTGTTCGGTCCGCAGCGCCCCGGTCGTTAGTACCCATGTCTTAATGAAGTGGGCGAAATCGCGGAACTCGTACAGCTCCGCCAGGCCCTCCACGGAGTCGGCCGGCAGGGCCGTGCCGTTGCGGCGCGCGATCTGGAGCAGCGTGCCGCCCCGGACGGTTCCCTCCAGGTGCACGTGCAGCTCGATCTTCGGATAGCTGACACTGGCCTCCCCGCCGTCGTTCACCCGCTCACCCACTTTTGTCCCGGACGCCGTGCCCGTCCCGCCCTCGCCCATTCCGCCGATTATTCGCCAGCCCGGGCCGGGAGCCCGGCCCGTGCGTCCCGGGCGTGCAATCCGTTATCGGAACGTGGCCGGACCGGCGGAACCTGGCACCCCGCGGGTTGCGTCCCAGCGGCATGAACACCACCGCCCGGGCCCGTGCCCCCCGCGGGCCACTACGCCTCACCGCGCTTCTGTGCGCCGGGCTGATGTCCGGCGCGGCTCTGCTGCTCGCCGGCTGCTCGGGTAGTTCAGCGAGCTCATCAAACCAGGCCGCCCTCGGCAGTGCCGCGCCGGCCGCCGCGCCCCTGCCACCCGCGGCCGGGGCCGCGCGCAGCGGGCAGCCGGCCAGACTCGCGCTGGCCAGCCAGAGCATCATCTTCACGGCCAGCCTCACCATCCAGGCGGCGGACGTGCCCGCGGCCGCCAGCCGGGCGACCGCGATCGCCACCGCCGCCGGCGGCTACGTGTCCGGCGAGCACGCCTCGGCCAGCCCGGCCGGGCACGCGCAGGCCAGGGTCAGCCTGCAGCTGAAGATTCCCGTTGCGCAGTACCCCGCGACGCTCAGCAAGCTGACCGCCATGCCCGGCACCCGCCAGATCTCGCTGACCCAGCAGGCCCAGGACGTCACCCAGCAGGTGGCCGACGTGGGCAGCCTGGTCACGTCCGCGCAGGCCGCGATAACCCAGCTGGACGCCCTGCTCAAGCGGACCGGCACGGTGGCCGACCTGCTAAGCGTGCAGGAGCAGATCAACGCCCAGGAGTCGTCGCTCGAGGCGCTGCAGGCGCAGCAGCGGGCGCTGGCGCGGGAGACCAGCTATGCGACCGTGTTGATAACGCTCGTGGGCCAGCAGCCGCGGCCCGTTCGGCACGGCGGGAAGCAGAAGCAGCACGGGTTCGTGGCGGGCCTCGCCGCGGGCTGGCGCGGGCTGCGGCTCGTGGTCTCCGCGATCCTCACCGCGCTGGGCGCCGCGCTTCCGTTCCTGGCGCTCGCGGCGGTGCTGGGCGGCGCCGGCTACGCGGGCCGGCGGCGGCTGCGCCGGATGTTGCGGCGCGGCTCCCGCCCGACGACCGCGGCGTAGGACCTCGCGGCGCTAGCTCGGCAGCCGTGCGGATGCCGTGTGCACCAGCTCGGTGAGCCGCGCGAGCACATCCGGATCGGTCTGCGGAAGCACGCCGTGGCCGAGATTGAACACGTGACCCTCGGCCGTGCGTCCCGCGGCCAGGACCTGGACGGCCCGGCGCTCGATGACCTCCCACGGCGCGAGCAGGACCGCCGGGTCGAGGTTGCCCTGCAGGGCCTTGCCGGGTTCGACGCGGCGCACCGCCTCGTCCAGCGGCACCCGCCAGTCCACGCCGATCACGTCGGCGCCCGCCTCGCCCATCATGCCGAGCAGCTCGCCGGTGCCGACCCCGAAGTGCAGCCGCGGTACGCCCGAGTCGGCCAGCGCCGCGAAGATCCGCTTGCTGTGCGGGAGCACCGACTGGCGGTAGTCCTCGGGACTGACCGCCCCCGCCCAGGAGTCGAACAGCTGCACCGCCGATGCCCCGGCGGCGATCTGGACCTGCAGGAAGGTGATCGTGATATCCGCCAGCCTGCGCAGCAGGGCATTCCACAGCGGCGGGTTTCCGTACATCAGCGACTTGGTCTGGTCGAAGCTCTTCGACGGCCCGCCGTCGACAAGGTAGGAGGCCAGCGTGAACGGGCCGCCCGCGAAGCCGATCAGCGGCGTGCCGTCGAGCTCGGCGACCACCGCCTCGACGGCCTTGGCCACGTAGTGGATCTCGCCGGGAGCCAGCAGGCGCAGCCGCTGCAGGTCACGCTCCTCGCGGATCGGCTGCTCCACCACCGGCCCGACGCCCGCGCGGATATCGATGCCGACCCCAGCCGCGCGCAGCGGCACCACGATGTCGCTGAACAGGATCGCGGCATCCACGGGATACCGGCGCAGCGGCTGCAGTGTGAGCTCGGTGACCAGGTCGGGCTTGGTGCACGCCTCGACCATCGACGTGCGGCGGCGGGCGGCGCGGTACTCCGGCAGGGAGCGGCCCGCCTGGCGCATGAACCAGACCGGCGTGTAGGGAACCGGCTGCCGACGGCAGGCGCTGAGGAATACCGAATCTTCCAGCTTCGGACTCACAGCAATGATCGTCTCACAATCGGGCCCGCTGCCCGTCGGCGGCAGTTCCCGTTCAGAGGCCGGTGCCGGGCAGCGGCTGGGTGCTTAAGCCGCCGGTGGCCGGCCGCGGCGGCTGGGTGCTTGAGTGGCCGGTGGCCGGCCGCGGCGGGTTGGGTGTCAAAACGCCATCGTGACACGCCGCCGGAGATCCATGGCGGCGGGCCGATCGCGTGCCAGCATCGTGCTGGTAGGGCACCCTGGAGGCGGCCTGGGGACACCGTGCTGAGTTGCCCGGGTGCCGGCGGGGTTAGGGAGGTCGTCTGATGATCCAGGAGATCAGGCACTGCCCCGGCTGCGGCTGGGACGAGCTCTTCGAGCAGTGCCACGCAGCCGCGGGGACCTGCCCGGATTCCCCGGACGGCGACTGCCCGGAGTGGCTCTGCACCAACTGCGGCGCTGCGCTGCTGATCGGCTTCGATGCTCCGCTGCGCGCTGCGGTGGGAGCGCTGGAGTTGCGGGAACGGGTGGCATGACAATTCCGCGCCCGTGTCGCATGCTCGGATCATGAGGCCTGCAGGGGGGCCAGCGAAACGAGCCGAGATGGATGCCGCCGTCGTCTTCCGGTCGGCGGTCACCGATCTCGAGGCCGGGCTGAATCAGCAGCGGCGAGTGCGCCCGCTGCTCGCCTTCGAGAAGCAACCCCCGCCGCGCAGGCTCGCTCCGTTCGCGGCCGCGATAGGCGCGACCGTGCATGACCCCGATCTGAGCGAGGAGACCGTGTCCGGCGGGGGGGAGGATGCCGACACCGAGATCGGATGGGGCAGTTTCGTCCTGCTCTATGACCCAGCGGGGCAGACCGGCTGGGCGGGGCCGTTCCGGGTCATTGCCTACATCCGCGCGGACCTCGAGCCGGAGATCGCGGCCGACCCGCTGGTCGGGCAGGTTGGCTGGAGCTGGCTGACCGAGGCGCTCGACACCAGGACCACCGGGTATCACCAGGTCAGCGGGACCGTCACCCGTGTGGTGACCGAGGGGTTCGGCGCCAAGCAGGCGGAGCCCGTCGCGACCGGTTTCGAGCTGCGCGCCTCGTGGTCGCCGTCCGGACCAGGCGCCCCCCGGGACCTCGACGGGCACGTGGCCGCCTGGTGCGACACGCTGTGCACCGCGGCGGGCCTGCCGCCGCTGCCCGCCGGAGTGAGCCCGCTGCGGCCGCGCCCTCGGCGGCGGCCGCGGTGACGGACGAGCTCCAGCACGGGCGCCAGGCGGGGCCGACCACGACCGGGCCACCGGCCCCGCCGCCCGCCGAGAGCCAGGCGGTGCCGCTGCTCGAGCCGCGCGACGGCCTGCCGCCGCTGATCGTCGCGGACGATGAGCTGGCCGTCGCGACCAGGAGGCTCGCCGAGGGCCTCGGGCCGGTCGCGGTCGACGCCGAGCGCGCCTCGGGCTTTCGTTACGGGCACCGGGCCTTCCTGGTCCAGCTGCGGCGCCGCGGCGCGGGAACGGTGCTCATCGACCCCGTCGCCTGCCCCGACCTGTCCGGCATCGACGCCGCGCTGGCAGACGCCGAGGTCGTCATCCACGCCGCGTCCCAGGACCTGCCGTGTCTAGCCGACCTCGGCTACCGGCCACGGCTGCTGTTCGACACCGAGCTGGCCGGGCGGCTGCTCGGCTACCCGCGGGTTGGGCTCGGCACGCTGGTCGAGTCCGTGCTCGGGCTCGCGCTCGAGAAGAGCCACTCCGCGGCCGACTGGTCCACGCGGCCGCTGCCCGAGGAGTGGCTGCGCTACGCCGCCCTCGACGTCGAGGTCCTCGTGGAGCTGCGCGACGCCCTCGCGCGGCAGCTGGCCGAGCAGGGGAAGGCGGAGTGGGCGCGCCAGGAGTTCGCCGCCGTGCTCAGCGCCCAGCCGACCGGGCCGCGCCCGGAGCCGTGGCGCCGCACGTCCGGTATCCACCGCGTCCGCAGCAGGCGCGGCCTGGCCATCGTCCGCGAGCTCTGGCTGGAGCGCGACAAGATCGCGCGTCGGCGCGACCTGTCACCGACCCGGGTGCTGCCGGACGCCGCGATCGTCGAGGCGGCCAGGTCACTGCCGGGCGAGTCCGGCGACCTGGCGGGCATCGCCGGCTTCAACGGCCGCGGCGCCCGGCGGCACGCGCCGGAGTGGCGCCGCGCCGTCGGCCGCGCCCGGGCCC
>DASYXX010000800.1:0-4550 GCA_035934395.1 Streptosporangiaceae bacterium | reverse complement strand
CGATCGGCGACCTGGGCCTGGCGGTTTCGTTCGCGGCCGGGGAGGAACTGCGCACCGAGATCTCGGCCAAGTTCCGCCGCGAGCGGATCGAGGCCGAGCTCGCAGCGGCCGGGCTGCGGACGCTGCGGTTCTGGACCGACCCCGACGGCGATTTCGGCCTGACCCTGGCCCAGTCCCCCGAGTAAGCGCGCGAGTTCTATGACGCTGTCGCCAGGCTTGCCGCGGAGTCGTAGGTTGGCCGCCATGGACCTATTCGGGTGGCCCCCCGCGGGACAACCCGCTCCCCGGCTGGCTTTCCCAACCTCATCGAACGCGGCATTAAAGGAACTCGAGCTGGGACGGAACGGGAGCCGCCCTCATCGTGGCCGAAAAAGGGGGTAACCGAAATAAGCTGAGCGGCCTGGCGTGCTAGGAGCTGACCAGTTTCGCTGCCGCTCTGGCTGACTGGCTGGCTCGCGGTCAGGCGGGGGACCAGGCGGGGTCGCGGCCGGCGAGGGCGATCACGCGATCGAGGGGTGAGGAGTTGTCCGGCGGCTGCCGACTCGGCCCGAACGGCACGTCCGGGCCGGCCGGGGCGTCCGGGCTGGCGAACTGCTCCAGGAAGCTCCGCGCAGCCTCCAGCAGCTCCGGCTCGGCGCGGTACGGCTGCCCGGCCGCGCGGGCGACGTCCCAGCCGTGCACGACGAGCTCGTCGGCCACGGCCAGGCCGGCCATCACGGCGGGGCTGTCCATCCCGGCGATGCGCGTCGTCCCGGCCCACGCGGCCGGCTCGCGCCACGCCTGAGCCATGGCGTCCAGGTCACGCGGGATCCGGGTGCGCCAGTCGTGGGGCAGCCGGGAGGCGTCCCCGGACGGCTGCTGCTCGGCGTGCGCGCCGCCGGCCTTGGCGGCGGCGGCGGTGAACGCGAGCGTCAGGCCGCCGACGTGCTCGATCAGGTCGCCGAGGGTATACGAGGGGCACGGCGTCGGCGCGCCGAGCTGATCATCGCCGACGCTGGTCACCAGCTCCGCCAGGCGCCGGGCGGCCGGGCCAAGATCTACGCTGTCCATGACTGCTACGACGACGCCGGGGCCCCGGACTCATCGGCCCGGCCGTCGCCCTGATCCTCGAGGCCGTCGCGGTCGGCCCACTCCAGCAGGGTGTCGAGCCGGTAGGCGTGGTCGTCGATGCCCGCGTGCAGGTCGCCGAGCCGGGCGAAGCGCCCGGGCACGGTGGCGATCGTGCAGTCGCGCGGGTCGACGTCCTCGATCTCGTCCCAGGTGACCGGGGTGGACACGGTCGCCTCGGGCACGCCGCGGACCGAGTAGGCGCTGGCGATCGTGTGGTCGCGCGCGTTCTGGTTGTAGTCGACGAACAGCATGGTCGGGTCGCGGTCCTTGCGCCACCAGGTGGTGGTCACCTCGCCCGGCGCGCGCCGCTCCACCTCCCGGGCGAACGCGTGCGCGGCCCGCCGGACCTCGCCGAAGCCCCAGCGCGGCTCGATCCGCACGTAGATGTGCAGCCCGCGGCCGCCGGAGGTCTTCGGCCAGCCCACGGCGCCCAGCTCGTCGAGGATCTCGCGGGAGACGCCGGCCACCCGGCGCACCACGTCGAACCCGCACTGCGGCATCGGGTCCAGGTCGATGCGCCACTCGTCCGGCCGCTCGGTGTCGGCGCGGCGCGAGTTCCACGGGTGGAACTCCACCGTGGACATCTGGACCGCCCACACCACGCTGGCCAGCTCGGTCACGCACAGCTCGTCCGCGTGCCGGCCATAGCGCGGGAAGCTCACCCGGACCGTCTCCAGCCACGGGGGCGCCCCGTGCGGAACCCGCTTCTGGTGGACCTTCCCCCCGTCCTTCTCTCCCTCGACCACCCCCGAGGGGAAGCGGTGCATCATGCACGGACGCTCGCGCAGCGCGCGCACGATCCCGTCGCCGACCGACATGTAGTAGCGGGCCAGGTCGAGCTTGGTCTCGCCGCGAGCCGCGAAGTACACCCGGTCGGGGTTGGTGATCCGTACCGTCCGGCCGGAGACCTCGAGCTCGACTGCTTCTGTGGCCATGCAACGAAACTAGTCGGGGCCCAGGATGGCCTGGAGGGCGGTCATGCCGCGGGCGATGTGGCTGCTCACCGCGTGGCTGCTGATTCCCATCACCGAGGCGATCCGGGCCTGCGGCATGTCCGCGTAATACCTGAGCACCAGCGCCTCGCGCTGCGGGGCCGGAAGCGAGCGCAGCGCGGCCACGAGACCCGGACCGGGAGGCGCCGGGGCCCGCCGGGAGCGCGACCGGCGGACCACGGTCTCCTGGAGGTAGCGCAGGGCCCGGTCGCTGTCACGCAGCTGCCGCCACGCGCCGTGCATGGCGACGAACGCGTCCCGGACTATCTCCTCCGCGATCGCCTCGTCGGCCGCCAGGAGCGCGGCCAGCCGGGTCAGCGGAAGGTAGTGGGAGTCATAGAGCACGGCGACGGCCGCGTCGGCGTCCCTTCCCGGTCCCTCCGCCGGCAGCAAAGGGTCTCACCCCCTGATGACCACCGCGAGGCAGGTGCCTCCCACTCGGTTCAGAGCCGGCCCCGGACTCACCAGATACATTTCATGCCATGTCTAACGCAAACCTCAGAAATAACCGGGTTTCAGTCCGTGATCATGAAAACGTCCTGATCATGCCGGTCAGGTCACTAGTATGAGGTTCTGGATCAAGCATCCAGGAGGTTTTAGCCAGCGCTGATGGGCCATTTGCGCCCCCGTGACTAAAGTCAGGGTCCCCGGCACAGAGGTCGGTCTGTGCTGTCTCGGCGCGGTGCCCGCCGGGCGGTCGCCCGGGTTGAACCTGGGGTTAAAACTGACCACCGAGGCACGAGGAGCCGCATGCCCAGCGTGACCGGAGCGAGTTCCGCATCGTCCGCCGCCAGCCTGGCGCGATCAGCCGCGGATATGACCCGCGTCCTGGTGCGCCTGGCCGTTGCGGGCATCGCAGGCTCGATCCTGATCATGATCGTCGTGTCGCTGGCCCGCGACAGCTGGATGTACCCGCCGATGGCGAGCTCGGGCGCGGCGCCGCCCTGGGACCTGCGGTCGCTGCACCTGTCCGCCGGGGTGGTGACCGTCGCGCTCTGGGTGGCCGTCCTGGCCGGCGCGGGCGGCGTGGTCGCCGGCCTGCTGGCCGTGCAGCGCGGGGCGAGGCCGAGCGTCCGCGCGCTGCTCATCGCCGCCGCGCTCGCGGTGGCCGCGCTGACCGTGCTGCCGCCGGCCGGGTCCTCGGACGTGTTCGACTACGCGGCCTACGGGCGGATCATGGCGCTCGGCCACAGCCCGTACCTGGTGACCCCGCACAGCCTGCGCGTGGCCCATGACGCGTTCGCCCGGTCGGTTCCCGTCGCCTGGGAGCATGTCGTGAGCGTCTACGGGCCGCTCGCGACGGTGGAGCAGTTCCTGGCCGCCAAGCTCGGCGGCCTGTCCGCGGCACGGGTCGTGTTCTGGCTGAAGCTGTGGGACGCGATCGCGTTCGGCGCCGTGGCGTTCGTCGCCGACCGGCTGCTGCGCTCCGACCCGGCCCGGCGCCTGCGGGCCCACCTGCTCTGGACGATCAACCCGCTGCTGCTCTGGGACATCATCGCGGCCGGGCACCTCGACGTGCTCGCCGCCGCGGCCGGCCTGCTCGGGCTGCTGGCCCTCGGCAGGCAGCCGGACGGCGCCCGCCCCGGGCTGGCGCGGGTCCTGGCCGCCGGCGCGCTGATCGGGATCGCGGCGGATATCAAGATCAACTACGCCCTGTTCGGCCTGGGCCTGGCCTGGGCGCTGCGCCGGTCGCCGGCCCGGCTGGCCGCCGCGGGCGCGGCGGCGATCGCGACGGGAGTGCCCGGCTACCTCGGGTTCGGGCTGCCCGCCGTCCGGGCCCTGGCCGGCCGCCGCAGCCTGATCAGCGCGGACACCTTCTACCGGTTCCTCAGCTTCGATCCCCACTGGCAGTCGCACGTCACGACGCTCGCGGCGGTCCTGGTCGCGGCCGTGGCGCTGCTGGCACTGCGGCGCATGCCCGAAGGGGCCGCGGCCCGGCCCGCCTTCCGGCCCGCCCTGGCGCTGTCGGCCGCCTGGCTGTTCTTCTGGCCCTACCAGAACCCCTGGTACGACGTGATGATCGTCTGCCTGCTCGTGTTCTACCCGGCCTCGCGGCTCGACTGGCTGGTGCTGGGCAGGCTCGCGGCGGCCACCATCGCGACGATCCCGGGGAACCCCCCGACGATCATGGTGGCCGGGACGACTCACGTGGTGATTCTCTTCCACAACGCGTTCGTGTACGCGCTGGTGCCCCTCGCGCTGCTCGCCGCCGCGGCCGGGCTCGTGGCGCTCTGCCTGTCCGGCCGCTGGAACCTGCGCGAGCCCGGCGGCCCGCCGCCCGGGACCGCCGGGGAAGGCGTCGCGCCTGTCCCTGCCGCTACGGCGTGATCGCGATGTCCACGGGCGAGAGGCCCACCCTGACCGGCCGGCCGGGCCTGTTCGTGGCGGTGCTGATCGGGGTCACCGTGCCCGAGTCGCCGTTGACGACGTAGAGGGTTCTCCCGTTTG
>DASYXX010000952.1:0-3358 GCA_035934395.1 Streptosporangiaceae bacterium | reverse complement strand
CGCCGTTCCGCTGGAGGAGTCCTGGGGCGCGATGGCCGAGCTGGTCGCGGCCGGGAAGGCGCGCGCACTTGGCTTGTGCGAGGTAACGACGCCGCAGCTGGACCGGGCGCACGCCATCCACCCGGTGTCCGCCGTCCAGTCGGAGCTGTCGCTGTGGACCCGCGGCCCGCTCGACGGCGCCGTCGGCTGGTGCGCGGCTCACGGTGCGGCGTTCGTCGCCTTCGCCCCCCTGGGACGTGGGTACCTCACCGGCACCGTCCTGCGCCCCGCGTTCCAGCCCGACGACATCCGGTTCGCCAACCCGCGCTTCACGGCCGACGCGATCGAGCGCAACCAGGCCCTCCTGGCGGTCATCCGGCGGGTCGCCCGGCGCCACGGCGCGACGCTGGCCCAGGTCGCGATCGCCTGGACCCTCGCCCAGGGCCAGCACGTCCTGCCCATCCCCGGCACGAAGCGCATCAGCTATCTCGAGGAGAACTGCGCGGCAGCCGACCTGGAGCTGACCGGGGAGGACCTCGCCGCCCTCGACGCCATGCCGCAAGCCACCGGCGACCGCTACTAGCCCGCCCCGTCCCGGTCGGTCCTCGCTGCTCGCGAGAACGACGCAGCCCGAGGTGAGCCCGTAGACCAGAGGCCTCGCCACATGCGTCACGCTGGTCTCAAGCGACTGCGTCGCGGCGTCGAGGCTCCTCACAGCTGACCGTAACGAGTTTCCGGACCGGTCCGCCCCTGGGTTACAGGCAGTCCGAAAAGCGGCGTTTCATGATCGTGGTTGATTCGTGTCGCATATCGCCATCAATCAACCACGATCACCGCGCCAGCGCGTCCACTGACCCGTCAAGATGTCACATAGATCACACTGGCGTCGTCTGCCCCGGCAGGATACAAGGCCAGGCCCCTGACGCCTCGGATCCGGCGCTGCGCGGCACGGTCGGCAAGCCCCGCCCGGCCCAGCGTCGCGGCCGCGGGTGGATGATGATCCCACAGCGGCGGCCTGCCCGCCGCCGAACTCGAACTGACTCAGCAAGGAGCCGGCCCATGACCGCAGAGCGTCCGGCTGGACCGCGCCCGGTGCGCGCGCCCCGCGGAAACGTCCTGACCTGCAAGGGATGGCCGCAGGAAGCCGCGATGCGGATGCTGATGAACAACCTCGATCCCGAGGTGGCCGAGCACCCGGACGAGCTCATCGTGTACGGCGGGTCGGGCCGGGCGGCCCGCAGCTGGGACGCCTTCGACGGGATCGTCCGCTCCCTGCAGGACCTGGCGGCCGACGAGACCCTGCTGGTCCAGTCCGGCAAGCCGGTCGGCGTCTTCCGCACCCACGAGTGGGCCCCGCGGGTGCTGATCGCCAACTCCAACCTGGTCCCGCAGTGGGCCACCTGGGAGGAGTTCCGCCGGCTCGAGGCCGCCGGGCTGACCATGTTCGGCCAGATGACCGCCGGCTCCTGGATCTACATCGGCACCCAGGGCATCCTGCAGGGCACCTACGAGACGTTTGCCGCGGTAGCCGCCAAGCGGTTCGGCGGGTCGCTCGCCGGGACCATAACGCTGACCGCGGGCCTGGGCGGGATGGGCGGCGCGCAGCCGCTCGCGGTCACGATGAACGGCGGCGTCGCGATCTGCATCGACTGCGACCCGTCGCGGATCAGCCGCCGGATCGAGCACGGCTACCTGGACGTGGCCGCCGACGGCGTCGACGACGCGGTCCGCCGGGCGGTGGAGGCGGCAGGCTCCGGCCGCGCGCTGTCCATCGGCCTGCTCGGCAACGCGGCCGAGCTCGTGCCGCAGCTGCTCGCGATGGGCGCGCCGGTCAACGTCGTGACCGACCAGACCTCCGCGCATGACCCGCTCACGTACCTGCCCCGCGGGGTGGCGTTCGAGGACATGGCGGCGCTGCGGGCCGAGGACCCGGCCTACTTCACCGCGCGGGCCCGCGAGTCGATGGCCGCCCACGTGGCGGCCATGGTCGGCTTCCTCGACGCGGGCGCCGAGGTGTTCGACTACGGCAACTCGATCCGCGGCGAGGCCCAGCTCGCGGGCTACGAGCGCGCGTTCGACTTCCCCGGGTTCGTCCCCGCCTACATCAGGCCGCTGTTCTGCGAGGGCAGGGGCCCGTTCCGCTGGGCCGCGCTCTCGGGGGAGCCCAAGGACATCGCCGCGACCGACGCCGCGATCCTGGACCTTTTCCCGCAGAACGAGGCGCTCGCCAGGTGGATCACGATGGCCGGCCAGAAGGTGCATTTCCAGGGCCTGCCCGCGCGGATCTGCTGGCTCGGGTACGGCGAGCGGCACCTGGCCGGGCTGCGGTTCAACGAGCTCGTCCGGCGCGGCGACGTGCAGGCCCCGATCGTGCTCGGCCGCGATCACCTGGACTGCGGCTCGGTCGCCTCGCCCTACCGCGAGACCGAGGCGATGGCCGACGGCTCGGACGCGATAGCCGACTGGCCGCTGCTGAACGCGCTGGTCAACACCTCATCGGGCGCGTCCTGGGTCAGCATTCACCACGGCGGCGGCGTCGGCATCGGCCGCTCGATCCACGCCGGGCAGGTCTGCGTGGCC
This sequence comes from Streptosporangiaceae bacterium, assembly GCA_035934395.1. Taxonomy (GTDB): domain Bacteria; phylum Actinomycetota; class Actinomycetes; order Streptosporangiales; family Streptosporangiaceae; genus JASHPR01. The sequence continues at coordinate 799 of DASYXX010000952.1, read as the reverse complement.
GACGGGTCGGAGCTGGCGGCGCAGAAGCTGGAGCGGGTGCTGACCAACGACCCGGGCATGGGCGTGATCAGGCACGTGGACGCGGGCTACGACCGCGCGGCCGAGGTCGCAGCCGAGCGCGGCGTCCGCGTCCCGATGGCCAACGGCGGCGGGTGAGATGGGGCTACGCTTCGTCGGAGTGTGCTCCTCGATGATGGGACGCGATGGGCTTCGCTGAGCTGTGGGACTCGCTGCTTCCCGTCGGGCTGGATGCGGCCACCGGCGGGTACCGCCGTTACTCGTTCACCGAGGCGGATGCCGCCTGCCGCGAATGGTTTGTTAAGACCGCTTCCGACCGCAATCTCCGCGTCGGCCCGGACCGCAACGGCAACCTGTGGGCGTGGTGGGATGTCCCTGCTGAGGCGGGTCGGACCGCGGTCGTTACCGGGAGCCATCTTGACTCGGTGCCGGACGGCGGTGCCTTCGACGGGCCGCTCGGCGTGGTGTCCGGCTTCGCGGCGATCGACCTGCTCCGGGCCGGGGGGTTCGAGCCGGCCCGGCCGGTCGGCGTGGCCGCGTTCTGCGAGGAGGAGGGGGCCCGGTTCGGCCTCGCGTGCCTGGGCAGCCGGCTGCTGACCGGCGCGGCGGCACCGGAGGCCGCGCGCGAGCTGCGCGACGCGCACGGGGTGACGCTGGCCGAGGCGATGACCGGCGCCGGGCTCGACCCGGCACGGCTGGGACCCGACGATGAGCTGCTGAACGGTATCGGCGCGTTCGTCGAGCTGCACATCGAGCAGGGCAGCGCGCTGGACGGGCTCGG
>DASYXX010000728.1:0-7081 GCA_035934395.1 Streptosporangiaceae bacterium | reverse complement strand
TCCGCTCTGGCTCGCCGGGGAAGCCGAGCGCGGCTCGTTCCCGCTGGCCATCATCCAGCAGGTCGAGCAGGCGGCCCGCGGCGGCGGCCATCGCGGCGGCGGTCCCGGGGGCGCGAGGCGGAGCAGAAGTCATCACGATCCCTCATGAGAATAATCTCGTCTCTTGCGAGCGACGCCGCACCACGCGGTGACCTCGGCCGGGCTGAGCCCGCTCTCGGGCCGCCACCGCTGCGGCTGGACGACGCCAGGCTCCAGCAACGTCAGGCCGTCGAAGAACCTGGCGACGTCCGCCCGGTCCCGCATCGTGCCCTTCGCCGGGCCGAGCCGGGCGTTCACCCGCCTGGCCATCTCCGCCATGGCCGCAGGCCGGATGTCGCGAGCGGGATGCGAGATCACGAGATAACTGCCGGGCGCCAGCCGGTCCATGAGCTGCGTGACGAGGACGTGCGGCTGTTCAGCATCCGGGATGAGGTGCAGCACGATCAGTAGCATCACGGCCACCGGCTGGGTCAGGTCCAGGGTCGCCGACGCGCCTGCCAGGATCGGGCCGACATCGCGCAGGTCATGGTCCAGATACGCGGTTGCCCCCTCAGGGGTACTGGTCAGGAGCGCCTTCGCGTGCGCAAGCACCACGGGATCGTTGTCGACGTAGACGATCCGGCTCGACGGCGCAACTTCCTGCGCTACCTGATGGGTGTTGCTGGCCGTCGGCAGCCCGGTTCCTATATCGAGGAACTGCCTGATGCCGCCTTCCCTGGCCAGGAACCGCACCGCGCGCGCCAAGAACCCGCGGTTCGCGCGGACGTCGGCCACGATGCCCGGGTTGGCGGCGATCGCCTGCTCTGCGGCCTCGCGGTCGGCTGCGAAGTTGTCCTTTCCGCCCAGCCAGTAGTCGTAGATCCTCGCGCTGCTCGCCACGGTTGGATCGAACGCGGCCGCGGCCCGCTCGTCGGCCGGGCCCGCGCCCGTCTCGGTACCGCTCACCACACGGATTGTAGGGCGCGGCCGGCTGTAACGGGCCGGGGGCGCCCAGCGCTACGCAGGCGGAGTGCCGATTCTGCCCGCCGAGAGCCCCGAGGAGGCGGTCGTGCGCACACCCCGTTTCGTCAGGCTGACCGCCCCCGCCCTGCTGATCGCCCTGCCGCTGGTGCTTCCCGCCACGCTGGCCGCGACGCCCGCCTCCGCCCAGACGGGGCCCGGCGTCGGAGACATCCCGCAGGGCACGCAGAGCGACGCGAGTTACGCGGCGAGTTTCGCTGCGGCCAAGGTCACGAACGTCGACGCGACTTCGGGTCAAGTGAGCTGCTACCGGCCGGAAGACCCGTTCTTCGTCAGCGACGGCCCGAACGACGGCTACACCGGCATGACAGCGTGCCCGGGCGCGACCACCGGTGAGAACACCGGCGGCGCGCCGTATCCCACCCAGGCCGGCAGCAATCCTGGCTTCCCCGCGGCAGGCCCGATGCTGGCGAAAGACCATTCGGAGTCGGACATCCGGGTGGACCCGACCAACCCAATGCACCTGATCGGCTCGGTCAAATGGTTCGCCAGCGCCGAGGGCTACAACCACGTGCTCGGCTTCTTCGAGTCCTTCAACGGTGGCAGGACCTGGTCCACCGGGCACATCCCCGGCTATGAGGGGTGGACCGACAACACCGACCCGGTGGGCGCGTTCGACGGGTTCGGCAACTACTACGAGTTCATCCTGCCCTACCAGTTCTTCTACAACGCCGACGGAACCCACGACTTCAAGATCGGGACGCCGCTGGAGCCCAACCCGGCCGAGCCGGCCGAGGGGGTCGCGGTCGCGGTCCGGCCGCACGGCGCGGCGTCTGCCACCGACTGGGTCACCACCCACGTCGGCCATCCCGACTTCGTGGCCACCTACGACAGCGTGGGCAACGAGCCGGACAAGCAGTGGATCACGATCGATGACAACCCGGCCAGCTCGCACTACAACCGGGTCTACGCCATGTGGGTCGACTTCCACAAGATCACGCCGGTGCCGTTCGTGTCGTTCGCCGACGCCCGGGCCGACGGGACGCACACCGACTGGTCGGCGCCGCAGCCGCTCCCGCAGCCGCCGCACACCCCGCAGGGCGCCACCTACCTGCTGCCGCACGTGGCCCCGGACGGCACCATCTACACCACGGTCACCAACTTCAACCCCAAGCAGGGCTTCTGCTGCGCCTCGGTGTTCGTGGACAAGTCCACCGACGGCGGCCAGACCTGGTCGGTGGCCGGCACCGCCGTCCCGAGCGTGACCCCGCCCCCGGGGATCTACCCCAATACCACGTTCCGGGACGGGATCGAGAACACATTCGCCGTCGGCAGCCACCTCGACGCTCAGGGCAGCTACCCGCTGTACGTGGCCTACGAGGACTTCAGCGCCGGCGTGGGCAACGTGATGCTGACCGCGTCCTACGACGGCGGCGCCACCTGGAGCAGCCCGATTCAGGTCAACGACAACGCCAGCCCCGCCGACGAGTTCCAGCCCAACCTGACCGTCGCGCCCGACGGCACGGTCAGCGTGAACTTCTACGACCGGCGCCTGGCCTGCCCGGCCGCCGGCACGACGCAGGCCGCGGCCGCCGGGCTCGCCCTCGACCAGGTCAACCCCAACTATTCCGGCAGCCTCCCGCCCTATGGCGCCGTCAACTACTGCGTGAACGCCAGCATCCAGTTCTATACGGCGCAGCTGGCCCCGATCGGGCACAACGTCCGGCTCAGCGGCAATAGCTTCGATCCGCAGCTCAACTCCCCGCATGTCGACTGCGCGACGTGCGAGACCACCTTTATCGGCGATTACTTCGGCAACACGGTCGCCGAGACCGCGGCCCGCGCGGTGGACTACTCCACGTTCGTATCCACCTACGACGACGGCACCAACCCCGCCCACGACCAGCAGCAGATCGTGGCCAGCGTCGCGGTGCCGTGATCTCGGGCTAGGCGATCCAGATGGACTGGAGCGCGCGGTAGATGTTGCCGCCGAGGACGGCCTTGATCTCCGCGTCGGTGTAGCCGTGCTGGACCAGCCAGCCGCAGATAGGGGCGCGGCGTCGTGGCCGGTCACATTGGCGCCTGACCTGTTTCCAGAATGTTTACGGTCACGGCGGGATTTTTAGGGCCCTTTAACGCCCCCGCGTCTAGCGTTCCAGGCAGGCGACAGGAGGACACATGAACCTGCCTCGGGACATGCGGCACCGGCTGGCGGCACTCGCGGCGGCGGTCCTCGCGGCCTTGGCGCTGTGCGTCGGCGGAGCCGCCGCCCAGGCCACGGCGGGCGTCGCCCCGGCGGTCCAGGTCGCGGGGGAGCCGGACTTCGGCCCGAACGTGTACGTGTTCACCCCGGGCATGCCGGAGAGCCAGATCCAGGCCACGGTGAACTCGATCGCCAGCCAGCAGATCTCCAACCAGTTCGGCACCCAGCGTTACGCGCTGCTGTTCGAGCCGGGCACCTACGGCTCGGCCGCCGACCCGCTGTCGTTCCAGGTGGGCTACTACACCGAGGTGGCGGGCCTGGGCAGCGCGCCGGGCGACGTCACCATCCACGGCACGATCGACGTGTACAACCAGTGCTTCGCCGGGTCCGGCTGCTTCGCGCTGGACAACTTCTGGCGGTCGCTGTCCAACCTGACCATCGACATCGCCGGGCAGTCGGGCTGTCACTCCGGCACCGACTTCTGGGCGGTCTCGCAGGCCGCGCCGATGCGCCGGGTGAGCATCACCGGCGGCAACCTGTCCCTGATGGACTACTGCTCGGCGGGGCCGCAGTTCGCCAGCGGCGGGTTCATCGCGGACTCGTCATTCTCCGGCGGAACGGTGATCAACGGCTCGCAGCAGCAGTTCCTGGTCCGGAACACCGACCTGGACGGCTGGACGAACGGCGTATGGAACCAGGTCTTCTCCGGCGATCCTGGCGCCCCGGCGCAAAGCTTCTCCGCCACCTCGGGCCTGCCCGGCGGGACCGAGCCCTACACCACTCTGGGGTCCAGTCCGGTGACCCAGGAGGAGCCGTTCCTGACCGTCGATTCCGGGGGACGTTACAACGTATTCGTGCCTTCGCTGCGCCACGACTCCACGGGACCGTCGTGGGCCAGCGGGACCACGGCGGGCACGTCGCTGCCGATCGAGAAGTTCTTCGTGGCCACGCCCAGCACGCCGGTGCCTGCGATCGACGCCGCGCTGGCCCTCGGCCGGGACCTGATCCTCACGCCGGGCGTCTACGACCTGAGCGCGCCGATTCTGGTCACGCGGCCCAACACGATTGTGCTCGGGCTCGGGTTCCCGACGCTGGTCCCCCAGAACGGCACGCCGGCCATGCTGGTCGCGGGCGTGCCGGGCGTGAAGCTCTCGGGAATGATCTTCGACGCGGGGCCGGTGAACTCGCCGGTGCTGCTGCAGCTTGGCGGCTCTTCCGCGCGGCACGCCGGCAGCGCGGATGATCCCTCGCTGGTGCAGGACGTGTTCTTCCGCGTCGGCGGCGCGTCGGCCGGGTCGGCCACCAGGAGCCTGGTGATCAACAGCTCCGACGTCATCCTCGACGATATCTGGGCCTGGCGGGCCGACCACGGCACGGGCGTCGGCTGGGCCGCCAACACCGCCGACACCGGCCTGGTCGTCACCGGCAACGATGTGACCGCCTACGGCCTGTTCGTCGAGCATTTCCAGCGCAACGAGGTGATCTGGGCGGGGCAGGGCGGGGAGGACATCTTCTTCCAGAACGAGATGCCCTACGACCCGCCCAGCCAGGCGGCCTGGATGTCGGGCCCCGCGACCGACGGCTACCCGGCGTTCCTGGTCGCGCCCGGCGTCACGACGTTCTCGGGCTTCGGCATGGCCAGCTACTGCTTCTTCAACCAGGGCGTGCCGATCCACTCGGCGACCGCGTTCGCGGTGCCGAACACTCCGGACGTCCAGCTGCACGACGTGCTCACGCGATTCCTGAACGCGTCGGGCGGCATCGATCACGTGGTCAACGACACCGGCGCGGCCGTGACCGCCGCCAGCCCGGGCCCGAGCGACGTGGTCAGCTACCCCTGAGGGGCGGTGTTTGCCCTAGGGGGGACGACCCCCCCTTCAACCCCCCGCCGCGGAGCCAAAACCGCTCCGCGAATTAGCCGGAGAGGAAATCCAGCAGGGCCTGGTTGACCTCCTCGGGGTGGGTCCAGCCGATGTTGTGCGGGCCGCCCTCGACCTCGATGAGGCGGGCGTCCTTGAGGAGCGCGGGCAGGCGCCGGCCGGTGGCGTCGATGGGCAGGATGCGGTCCTCGGTGCCCTGGACCACCAGGACGGGGACGTCGACCTGGGGCAGGTCGGCACGGAAGTCGGTCAGCCAGGTCGGGATGCAGGCCACGCTGGCGTAGGCGGACGCCCCGGCGGCGACGTTGAAGCTCGCCTGCCAGGCCTGGTCGCTGATCCGGGTCCCGCGGAACTTGTCGACGTTGTAGAAGTTGTCGAAGAAGTCCTTGAAGTAGGCGTACCGGTCGGCTTTGGCGGCCGCCAGGAGCCCGTCGAAGACTCTCTGGTCCACGCCCTCCGGGTTGTCGGCGGTCTTGAGCAGGAACGGCGGTATCGGGCCGAGCAGCACCGCGTTGCGGACCCGTTCCGAGCCGTAGCGCCCCAGGTAGCGGGCGACCTCGCCGGTGCCCATCGAGAACCCGGCCAGGGTCACGTCGCGCAGGTCCAGCACGTCCATGAGCCCGCGGAGGTCGGCGGCGAACGTGTCGTAGTCGTAGCCGGTGGTCGGCTGGCTGGAGGCGCCGAAGCCGCGGCGGTCATAGGCGATGACCCGGTAGCCGGCGTCCAGCAGCGCCGGGAGCTGCTGCTCCCAGGAGTGGCCGTTCAGCGGGTAGCCGTGGATCAGGACCACCGGCCGGCCGCTGCCGTGGTCCTCGTAGTAGATCTCGATCCGGCCGGAGTTTTCCTCGCCGACCCTGACGTACGGCATGAGCTTTCCTCCCTCATGGCGCGCTGTTTGCGATGCGGTCGCCGACGGCCCTACCCCGGCTGCCGGCCGGCTAACGCCGGGTGCGGAGGGCGCAGATTGGCCGCGACAAGCCGGGTGATCTCCTCGGGGTCGTCGCCGAGCTGCGCCGGGAGGTTCCCGTTGAGCCACAGCGTGGCCAGCCCGTGCACGATCGACCAGGCGGCGACCCCGTAGGCCATTCGCTCCCGGTCGATCTCCCCGGCGCCGTAGAGCAGGGTGGCCGCGGCCGCCCGGGCGCGCCCGAGCTCGGCGTCGTCGCGGTGGTACAGCTCGGGCCGGTACATGACCTCGAAATAGGCCCGGTGGGTCACCGCGAACCGCACGTACGCCACGCCGACCTCGAGGAAGCTGCCGCGGGTCCGCAGTGCCTCGCGCAGCGCGTCGGTCAGCAGGCGGTAGCCCTCGGCCGCCACGGCGGTGAGCAGGCCTGCCCGGTCGCCGAAGTGATAGGTCGCGGCCGCGTGGGTGACCCCGGCGCGGCGCGCCACCGCGCGCAGGCTCATCGCCGCGGGCCCCGACTCCTCGATCTCGCCGATCGCGGCGGACACGAGGGCCGGGCGGAGATTGCCGTGGTGGTACGGACGGCTGCCGGGCGCCATGTCAGAAATCATAGTTGGAATCTTACCGGTGGATAGATTATCTTTCCAGTGGACAGATTCGATGACCGAAGGAGGATCCCGATGCCCGCCCTGCCCTGGCTGGAGCGCCAGCCGATCGACCCGCAGCGAGAGTACCTCGCGATGGCGTCGCGGCTGCCGCTGAAGTCCTACCGCTTCGTTCCCGGCTTCCTGCGCGACACCATGCAGATCCGCCGCCAGCTCGCGCAGTCGGCCGGGCTGGTCGGCTACACCCTGAACGCCGGCCTGGCCCGGAAGACGTTCTGGACGTTCTCGGTCTGGGAGGACCAGGCCAGCCTGGACAAGTTCGCGGCCAGCGAGCCGCACCGGGCCATCATCGCGCGGCTGCGCCCGCGGATGAGCCCGACCCGGTTCGATTTCTTCCCGATCTCGGGCGCCGACCTGCCGCTGACCTGGGCGCAGATCACGGCGCGGGTCAGCTGACGGGCGGGAGGCCCAGGCAGTCGCGCAGCGC
>DASYXX010000725.1:0-3799 GCA_035934395.1 Streptosporangiaceae bacterium | reverse complement strand
CCCACGGTCGCCGACAGGAACTTGCGCCGCAGGTGCAGCCGGGCCGCCTCGGCCAGCGCCGCCGGGTCGTCGGTCAGCGCCGGGTCGACGTCGCCCATCTCGCGCAGGAAGATCTCCCGGATCTCCGCCCGGTTGCGGTGGATGGCAGGCACCAGGATGTGCGACGGCCGGTCGTGCCCGAGCTGCACGATCAGCTCGGCCAGATCGGTCTCGTACGCCGTGATGCCCGCCGCCGCGAGCGCGTCGTTGAGCCCGATCTCGTCGGTGGCCATGGACTTGACCTTGACCGCCTCGGTGGCGCCGGCCGCGCGGACCAGGCCGGTCACGATCGCGTTGGCCTCGATGGCGTCCCGGGCCCAGTGCACGGTGCCTCCCCGCGCCTCGACCTGGGCCTCGAGCTGCTCCAGGTAGCGGTCCAGGTGCCGCATGGTCTCCGCCTTGATGGCCCGGCCGGCCTCGCGCAGCTGCTCCCAGTCCGGCAGTTCCGCGACGACCGCGGCCCGCTTGGCCCGGATGGTCGTGGTCGCCTTCGCGAGGTTGCGCCGCAGCTGGCTGTCGGCCAGGGCGCGGCGGGCCGCCACCGGGAACGGGTCGCTGCCCCGCAGGTGACCGACGCCGCGCGGCGCGGTGGGCAGGCCCAGGAACGTGGTCATGGCGTCCCGTCCCGGGTCGAGGCGAGGATCTCGGCCAGGTGCACGGTCCGCACGCCGGTGCGCAGCCGGGACAGGCCGCCGCCTATGTGCATCAGGCAGGAGCTGTCGCCGGCCGTGCACACCTCCGCCCGCGTGCTCAGCACGTTGCGCATCTTGTCGGCCAGCATGGCCGTCGAGGTGTCTGCGTTCTTGAGCGCGAACGTGCCGCCGAACCCGCAGCACACCTCCGCGTCTGGCAGCTCAACCAGGTCGAGCCCGGCCACGTGGCGCAGCAGCCGGAGCGGCCGGTCGCCGACGCGCAGCAGCCGCAGCGAGTGGCAGGTCGGGTGGTAGGTGACCCGGTGCGGGTAGTAGGCGCCCACGTCCTCCTTCCTCAGCACGTCGACGAGGAGCTGTGACAGCTCATGGGTCCGTTCGGCGACCGCCTCCGCGCGCCGGGCCAGCTTCTCGTCCGCCTGCCGCCGCGCGACCATCGCATGCTGGTGCCGGATCGAGCCCACGCACGACCCGGACGGGGCGACGATGATGTCATAGGGCTCGAAGGTCTCCACGAAGCGGCGGACCAGCGGCAGCGCCTCCCGCTGGTAGCCGGTGTTAACGTGCATCTGGCCGCAGCACGTCTGGGTCTGCGGGAACTCGACCCGGTGGCCGAGGCGCTCGAGCAGCGCGGTCGTGGACTTGCCCACATCAGGGAACAGCGTGTCCGCCAGGCAGGTGATGAACAGCGCGATCCGCATGGTGACAGCAAGTGTCGGGCGAGATCTTGGAGCATGTCAACTGGCGCACCAGGCGCGCTCGCGACGCCGGAGGCCGGCCCGGCTGGCGCGACTCCGCCCGCACCGCTGCCGTTACCTCACGGTGACGCCTTGACGGACCTGCTTGCCCGGTGGTCACGGCTGACCTCCACGATCGCGAAGGCCAGGGCGGACCTGCGCTGTCGCAGCAGCGCCTCGTGTAACGAGGCTTTCCTCGCCGCGACTCCTGCTGCCGAGAGCTTCGCGTAGAAGGCCCTGCGCGCCGCCTCGGCCGCCGCGGCGACCTGGCTCTCGGTCGCGTCCGGGCCGAGCCTCTCCCGGGCCTCGCGGGTGAGCCTCGCGAGCATGGTGCTGCGCGAGGGCTTGATCCTGGCCGCCCGGCGGGGAGCTGCGGCCAAGGGCTCGCCTGCGGGGATGCGTGCCGCGGCGGATCTGGTCACGGGGGGTCTCCTCTGGAATTAGCCTGCTTTATCGCTCGACCGGTTCACCGGTCTATCGGCAGGAGGCCGCGACCCGCTACGCCCGGAATCGGAAGGCGGCCACGCGGCCGGCGCTAGGAGACCGCGGCCGCGAGCGCATCCCCGACGGCGCCGCCGTGCGCGGTCAGCCATCGCACCTCGGCCAGCATGCGCGTGTCGGCGCGGCCGCCGCGGACTCGCTTGGCGATCATCTGAAGCCCGCGTCCCCGCAGGTAGACCGGAACCGCGCGGGCCTCGTCGGCGGAGATCGGGGCGGCGCTGGCGTAACCGCGGACGAACCGCCGGATCCTGAGCAGATCCAGGTGATCAGCTTCCTCGTGCGGACGGCCGCTGCGCCACAGGCCGTAGCCGATGTCCGCCAGCGGAGTCTCCGCGTGCGCCAGCGCGAAGTCGATGACGCCCGCGGGTCTGCGCGGCGTGCCGTCGGCGATGACGTTGTCGTTGGTGAAGTCACCGTGGATGATGACTCGCTCGCCGGTCTTCGGGCGCGTGGCGCTGAGGTCGCGGGCGAGTCTTCTGGCCATCTCGCGGATGACCGTAACGGTTTCCGGGCTGACGCGGGCTGCTTCGAGCCGTGGTGACATCAGTATCCCGGGCACGTCGGCCAGCGCGAGCGCGCTCGGGCGCTGCCCTGTCACCCCGATCCGGCGGACGGTGACGTGGTAACGGCCCAGCAGGGCGCCGATCTCCTCCATCGAGGGCTCGGCCGCCCAGCCCACCGCCCGGCCGGGCAGGAACGACACGGCCTCCCAGAGCATGCCGTCCGTCACGGTCCAGGATTCGCCGTCGAATGACGGAAGCGGCCGGGGCGAGGGGAAGCCGAGTCCGGCGAGCCGGGTCAGGAAGACATGCAGCCACGTCACGTCATCCGTCAGCCGGGCCAGCGAGGCAGCACCCGCTGGCACGGCAGACTGGCGCAGGATCCCGCGCGTGCCCTGCCAGTCCACCAGCCAGGCGCGGCCTTCTCTCGGCCGGATTTCTCCGGGCAGAACATTCAGGCCGCCGCGCTGCAGGATGGGGACCGGGGGCGGGCCATGGTCCATGCCAGGATCGTCGCACGGGAGGCGTCCCCCGCAGCCCCGCAACCGATGATCTTGGATGCTTTCGCGCGGGCCGCGGAGTCGGCGTTGGCTTGGCGTCGATGGCCCACCGACCAGCCTCTTCGGACTGCTCGAGATTCGCCGAGGGTAATCCGGGATGGGTCGCCGCTCACCGGCTCCGCCATCACCGACTGGGTCAGTGTGCCATGCCGCCAGCAGCCGGGCACATCCGTCACGTCGGCCCCACCTGACCCATCGCGGCGCGACGGCCGTCCCGCACCTGACCGAAATGGCTTTCCGGCCCCGGTTACGGCCCACCCGAAAACTGATTTTCCATGATCGTGGTTGATTCGTGCCGAATACGACCATCAATCAACCACGATCATGGAGCGGGCGGCTGGCCGGTCCGTTCTGGGCGACTTCGGGCGAGATCTCAGTCGCTGCTCGCCTGAGCCTCAGCAGGGAGGAGCCTCGGCACGAGATGGCTCGGCGTCAGGCTGGCTTTCAGGGTGCACATCAGCTGGATGCTGGTCGGCGCCGACCGCGTTGGACGGGGGCTCGTCGGTAGCGGCCGAGTTCGACGCGGGCTGGTCAGCGCCGGCCGGGGCCGCTTCGGCGGAGGGCTGGACGTTCCGGGCTTGACCGGCCGGGCCCTGGTCGGCGAGCGCCGGGTCTGGGGCCGGGGCGACGGGCAGGTCGGCCGGGGCGGGGTCGGCGGCTGGCGGACCCGCGTAGGGCTGCTGGCTGGCGGGGGATTGGTCCGCTGGCACCTGGCTGGCTGGCGTCTGGTCGGCGGGCGCCTGGTCCGCGGGGTGCGGGTCAGCGGCTGGCGGGTCGGCGGGGGGCTGGCCGGCTGGGGCCGGATGAGCGGA
>DASYXX010000716.1:0-6454 GCA_035934395.1 Streptosporangiaceae bacterium | reverse complement strand
CGGCCGGCGGCTGGCTTCTGTCGGCCGGCGGCTGTGCCCTGTCGGCCGGCGGCTGGCTTCTGTAGGCCGGCGGCTGGCTTCTGTCGGCCGGCGGCTGGGTTCTGTCGGCCGAGGGCAGTACCTTCTCCGCCGAAGGCAGTGGCCGGACCAAGCCGAGCGCCACCACCTCGTTGGCCAGGCGGACCCTGCGGTTCGCCCCCTCCGGGATCCGGAACTTCTGGTACAGCCGGAGCAGGTGCTGCTTGACCGCCGCCTCGGTCACGACCAGATCGGCGGCGATCTCCCGCGCCGTCGCGGGCGCGACGAACGCCTCGTCCGACAGCGCCGGACGGCACAGCGAGGTGACCACGTCAAGCTCCCGCCGGGTCAGCTCGGGCGCCGCCGGGCGCCGCAGCTCCACCTCGGCGGTGAACTCCTCGGCCGCAATGCCGAACACCCGGCACCGGGCCGACCCGAACGTCAGGACATCGCCTTCCTCGAGCACCCGCCGCGCCACCAGTCGGCCGTTCACCCGAGTGCCGTTGCGCGATAACCCGAGGTCGGTCACGTACGCGTAGGGCCCGCGGCGGACGATCTCGGCGTGCAGCCTGGATACGCTCGGATCAGCCAGGTGGACATCGACGGACCTGCCGCGCCCGATGGTGGTCACATCCTCCCGCAGCGGCATCATGAGCCCGCTGTCCTCGACCCGGATGTAAGGGCCATCCATGACCCGTTCCTCCCGCCTGTCGGAGTAGCTACTGATTTCTCACTATCCAGCTACCCTGCTCGGCGGCCGTTGTACCTTTTCCGGCCCAATCGATTGTTTGCGGGCCCTGTGTGCGCAGGGGCGCAGAACGCGCGCAAGTACACTTCCAGCGGGCCGTCCGAGAGGAAGACACATGCCGGGAAAGCCGTCCAGGGGACTGGCCGACGTCGTTGCCGCCTCGACGGCGCTCAGTGACATAGACGGCCAGGCCGGGCGCCTGTTCTACCGCGGCTACGACATCAGTGAGCTGGCCGGCACAGCGACGTTCGAGGAGATCGCCTACCTGCTGCAGCGCGGGGCGCCGCCGAGCCGCGCCGAACTGGACGGCTACCTCGGCGAGATCGCGGCCGGGCGCGCGCTCGGCAAGCTGGTCGCGGGCAGCCTGCCGGAGGTAGCCCGCAGCCAGGAGCCGATGGAGGCGCTGCGCAGCCTGGTCTCGCTGGCCAGCGCCGACGACCCGGACAAGGACTCCAACGAGCGCGGGCCGAACCTCCGCAAGGCGGCCAGGCTGACCGCCCAGCAGCCCGTCCTGGTCGCCGCCTACGAGGCGGCGCGGCGGGGTCGGCCGCCGAGCGACCCGGACCCCGGGCTCGGGCTGGCGGCCAACTTCCTGCTCCAGATCACCGGCGCGTGGCCGTCCGAGCGGGACGCCAAGTTCTTCGACACCTGCCTGGTGCTGCACGCGGACCACACGATGAACGCCTCGACGTTCGCGGCCCGGGTATGCGCCGCGACGCTGTCGGACATGCACTCGGCCGTGGTCGCCGCGCTCGGCACGCTCAAGGGCCCGCTGCACGGAGGCGCGAACGAGCAGGTCATGCGCGGGCTCGAGGCCACCAGGCAGGCCGCCGAGGCAGAGGGCGGCGACCCGGTCGAGGCCGTGGGCGCCCGCACCGCCGCCCGCCTGCAGGCCGGCGAGAAGATCATGGGATTCGGGCACCGGGTGTACAAGGTGGAGGATCCCCGGGCCAGCTACCTGCGGCGGATGTCGGCCGAGCTGGCCGCGGCCTCCGGCGACGAAACCTACTACCGGATGTCGCGCCGGATGGAGGAGGTCGTCCTCGCCGAGAAGGGCCTGTACCCGAACGTCGACTTCTTCGCCGCCACGGTGTATCACTACCTGCGCATCCCCACGGACCTGTTTACCCCCGTGTTCTCGGTCAGCCGGATGGCGGGCTGGACCGCGCACATCATGGAGCAGCACGCCGACAACCGGCTGATCCGGCCGGACAGCGAGTACATCGGCGAGAGCGGGCTGACCTGGATCCCGCTGGACGACCGGTGAGGCACTCCGCCTCGCGCCGGGGAAGGCCCGTCGGGCCCGAGCGGGGGCGGTGGCGCCGGCAGCTTCCCTACGCCATCGTGGTCTGCGGCCTGGCGCTCGCGCTGGTGTGGATCCAGCGGAGCGAACGGAATGTCAGGGGGGGTACGTTGGCGGTAGCTGGGGTCTTGCTCGCCGCCGCCCTGGTCAGGCTGGCGCTGCCGGAGCGCCGCGCGGGCATGCTCGTATCGAGGCGCCGACTCGCAGACGTCGCGGTGCTGGCGGCCTTCGGTGTCGGCCTGCTCGTCGCCGGACTGGTGCTGCCCCCCCAGTGACCACGGGCGGAACCGCCCACAAGCAACGGTGCTTGCGTTATGAAGGGAAAAGCACGGCATGTCGAAGATCAAGGTAGCGAATCCCGTCGTCGAGATCGACGGCGACGAGATGACCCGGATCATCTGGCACGTCATCAGGGAGCAGCTGATCCTGCCCTACCTGGATATCGAGCTCGAGTACTACGACCTGTCCATCCAGAACCGGGACGCCACCGACGACCAGGTGACCGTCGACGCGGCGAACGCGATCAAGCGGCACGGGGTGGGCGTCAAGTGCGCCACGATCACGCCGGACGAGGCCCGGGTGGCCGAGTTCGGGCTGAAGAAGATGTGGCGCTCGCCCAACGGCACGATCCGTAACATCCTCGGCGGCGTGGTCTTCCGCGAGCCCATCGTGGTGTCCAGCATCCCGCGGTTCGTGCCCGGCTGGACCAAGCCGATCATCATCGGCCGTCACGCCCACGGCGACCAGTACAAGGCGACCGACTTCGTGGTGCCCGGGCCGGGCACCGTCCACATCTCCTACATGCCGGACGACCCGGCCAGGGAGCGGACCGAGCTTGAGGTGGCGCGGTTCGAGGGCGGCGGCATCGCGATGGGCATGTACAACTTCGACGACTCGATCCGCGACTTCGCCCGGGCCACCATGCGGTACGCGCTGGACCGCGGCTACCCGCTCTACCTGTCCACCAAGAACACGATCCTGAAGGCCTACGACGGCCGGTTCAAGGACATCTTCGCCGAGACGTTCGAGTCCGAGTTCAAGTCCGAGTTCGAGGCGGCGCAGATCACCTACGAGCACCGCCTGATCGACGACATGGTCGCCCAGGTCATCAAGGGCGACGGCGGCATCGTCTGGGCGTGCAAGAACTACGACGGCGACGTCGAGTCCGACATCGTGGCCCAGGGCTTCGGCTCGCTCGGGCTCATGACCAGCGTGCTGATGACGCCGGACGGCCGGACCGTGGAAGCCGAGGCCGCGCACGGCACCGTGACCAGGCACTACCGCCAGTATCAGCAGGGCAGGGCCACCTCGACCAACCCGATCGCCTCGATCTTCGCGTGGACCCGGGGCCTGGCCCACCGCGGCAAGCTCGACAACTCGCCGGAGCTCATCGCGTTCGCCGGGACGCTGGAGCGGGTGTGCGTCGATACCGTGGTCGGCGGGAAGATGACCACGGACCTGGCCCTGCTGGTGGGGCCAGACACGCCGTTCCTGACCACCGAGGGTTTCCTTGACGCGCTGAACGAGAACCTGCGCGCCGCCAGAGACCAGAGCCACTAACGCCCGCACCACACGCAGAGAGCAGGAGACATGACCCGCAGAGGCAAGGTGACCGTCGTCGGGGCCGGGTTCTACGGCTCCACGACGGCGCAGCGGCTGGCCGAGTACGACATCTTCGACGAGGTCGTGCTGACCGACATCATCGAGGGCAGGCCCGAGGGGCTCACGCTCGACATGAACCAGTCGCGCCCGGTCGAGGGCTTCGAGACCAAGGTCACCGGGCAGACCACCGGCCCCGCCGGCGAGGGCTACGAGGTGATCGCCGGGTCCGGCATCGTGATCATCACCGCGGGCCTGCCGCGTAAGCCGGGCATGAGCCGGATGGACCTGCTCGAGGTCAACGCGACGATCGTGCGCAGCGTGACCGAGCAGGTCGTCAAGTACGCGCCCGACGCCGTGCTGATCGTGGTCTCCAACCCGCTGGACGAGATGACCGCGCTCGCGGCGAAGGTCTCCGGGTTCCCCCACCACCGGGTGATGGGCCAGGCGGGCATGCTGGACACCGCCCGGTTCAGCTACTTCGTGGCCGAGCGCCTCGGCGTGCCGGTCGGGTCGGTGCGCACGCTCACGCTCGGCTCGCACGGGGACACCATGGTGCCGGTCCCGTCCGCCTGCACGGTCGATGGCAAACCCCTGGCCGACCTGCTGCCCGTCGCCGAGATCGAGGCCCTGGTACAGCGCACCCGCAACGGCGGCGCCGAGATCGTCGGACTGCTGAAGACCGGGTCGGCTTACTACGCGCCGTCGGCCGCCGCGGCCCGGATGGCGCGCGCGGTGGCCGAGGATTCCGGCGCCGTGCTGCCGGTCTGCGCCTGGGTGGACGGCGAGTACGGAATCTCCGGCGTGTACCTGGGCGTCGAGGCCGAGATCGGCAGCGAAGGCGTGCGGCGGATCGTGCCGCGCGACCTGACCGAGGCCGAGCTGGCCGCACTCCGGGAGGCAGCCGAAGCGGTCCGGGCCAAGCAGGCCGACGTCGCCACGCTCTGACCTCACCAGGCCCAGCCCTTCCAAGCCAGCCCTGTACCTGCCGCCCAGCCAGGGCAGATCGTCCGGCCGGACCGTGGGCCTGAGGCGAGCCACCCGGATTAAGGTCCGGCCCTAATTCTCATTTCAGGAAGTCCATAAGCAGATCTAAAAGATCTAGGAGCGAAACCCGTCACATACGCGGGTTTCGCTCCTAGATCTTTTGACGGGAGTCCCCCGCTGGGTCTCCAGTGGGCTTCACGGTGCGCAGGTGACTGGTGGGACGTTGCCCGGCAACTTCGCGCTCAGTACCTCCTCGCGGTCAGCCTGCGGCCAGGCGGCGGAGGGCCAGCTCGGCCAGCAGCGTTGCGCCGTCGGCCAGCACCGCGTCGTCGAACACCGCCTCGGCCGAGTGAATGAACGGGGCCGTGGCCGGATCGGCGTCCGGCGGGCAGGCGCCCAGCATGACGAACGCGCCCGGCACCTCCTCCAGCACGTAGGAGAAGTCCTCCGACCCGCTGATCGGGTCCGGGGTCCGCAGGAAGCGCTGGCTCCCGAACAGCTCGGCCACCGTCGCCTCGGCGAACGCCAC
This sequence comes from Streptosporangiaceae bacterium, assembly GCA_035934395.1. Taxonomy (GTDB): domain Bacteria; phylum Actinomycetota; class Actinomycetes; order Streptosporangiales; family Streptosporangiaceae; genus JASHPR01. The sequence goes on along the minus strand of DASYXX010000716.1, from coordinate 1,270 downwards.
CTCGTCCGGGTTGTTGACGGTCAGCGGGTAGCCGTCGGCGAAGTCTGCGGCGGCGGACAGCCCGTGCGCGGACGCGACGTCCCGCACCAGCCGGAGCGCCGCGTCCTGCACCGCGGCGCGCGCCGCGGCCGAGAACGACCGCACGGTGACGGCCAGCTCGGCCCGGTCGGGGATCACGTTGCTCGCCGTGCCCGCGTGGAAGCTGCCGACCGTGATCACGACCGGGTCGAAGACGTCGAACCGGCGGGTGACCAGCGTCTGCAGGGCCGTTACGATCTCGCAGGCCACCGGGATCGGGTCGGCGGCCAGGTGCGGCTGCGACCCGTGCCCGCCCCGGCCGTGAACCGTGATCTCGAGCGTGTCGGAAGCCGCCAGCATCGTTCCGCTACGGGCGCTGTAGATCCCCAGCGGCAGCAGGCTCGAGGCGACGTGCAGGCCGAACGCGGCCACCGGCCGGGATCCCGCGGCGTCGAGCACGCCCTCGGAGATCATCACCCGGGCGCCGGCCCCGCTCTCCTCGCCCGGCTGGAACATGAAGATCACGTTCCCGGCCAGCTCCGCCTGCCGCGAGCACAGCAGCCGCGCGGCCCCGGCCAGCATGGCGGTGTGCAGGTCGTGGCCGCAGGCGTGCATGACCCCGTCGACCCGCGAGGCGTAGTCCAGGCCGGTGCGCTCGGCCACCGGGAGCGCGTCCATGTCGCCGCGCAGCAGCACCGTCGGTCCCGGGCTGGGCCCGCGGAGCACCGCGGTCACCGACGTGAGGGCGCGTCCCGTGGTGACCTCGAGCGGCAGCCCGTCCAGCGCGGCCAGCACCTTCTCCTGGGTCCTGGGCAGCTCGAACCCGATCTCGGGCTCCCGGTGGATGGCGCGGCGCAGCTCGGCCAGCTCACCCGAGATCGCCACTGCGTCGTAATGGACCTCGGCTACCACCCGAGCCCCCCTCCTGCGCGGCGGCCTCGTGCGCCGCGTGCCGTTACAGGGTCGCATGCCGCTCGCGCGTTTCGCGATCCTGATCTGCCGGGTGTCACGATAGGAGCGTGGACGGCCCCGGTTCGAGGTGATCACGCCGCCGAGGTGGGACGGCGAGGTCTACGCGGTCGCGGTGGTCTGCCGCGACGGACGGCGGCTGTTCACGGCGGGATGTTCCTCGCGGGGCGGCGGCGCAGCCGGGAGCTGCTGCAGGCGAGGGCGGCGGAGACCGCGCGCGTCCTGGATGCGGAGCGCGCGGTGCTTGGGTCGTCCGTGCCCGCGCCGCGGCCGTAGCGGGATC
>DASYXX010000704.1:0-2038 GCA_035934395.1 Streptosporangiaceae bacterium | reverse complement strand
GGCCGCAGACTTACGTGCTCGGAGGCGCGTTCAACTGCGGCAAGGGCCAGCCCAGCCAGGTCGCGCCGGTCAGCCACGGCTGCCCCGCCGTGCTCATGCGCGGCATCAGGATCCTGAACACCGCCGAGGAAGGCCGGTGAGCGCGCCGGCGGGGCGCGGCGCCGCCTGGACAGTGAAGGGGGAATGGGGAGGCGGGTGGGGAGTGACGAAGAAGCGAGCGACGAGGGAAGGCGGTGCCTCAAGGGCGCCCCGTCGGCTTGCGCGGGAAACACAGTGATCGGGCCCCAGGAGACGGTGGAGCGGGCGCTGCAGTCCGCCACGGCCGACGAGTGCGTGGTGATCGCCGAGGAGACGTCCGCGGCGAACCTGCGCTGGGCCGGGAACACGCTCACCACCAACGGCATCACGCGGTCGCGCCGGCTCACCGTGATCGCCATCCGCCGCGGCGCCGGACAGGCCAGGGTCGGCGTGGTGTCCCGGGTCGGCGTCGGCGGTGACCAGATTCCCGGCGTGGTGGCCGAGGCCCAGCGGGCGGCGGCTGAGGCATCTCCGGCCGAGGACGCCCAGGTGCTGCCGGGCCCCCTGCGCGAACGTCTGTTCGGAACGGAATCCGGCCGCCTGCCCACGGATAACCTTCCTGCCTGGGACGACCCGCCGGGCGCGACCGAGATAACCGTGCTTCGCGGCTTCGCGGGCGCGCTCGGCGAGGCCTTCGGCGTCGCGGCGGCAGGCGGGCGGCGCCTGTACGGGTTCGCGGAGCACTCGGTGACCTCGCTGTTCCTGGGCAGCTCCAGCGGGCTGCGGCTGCGCCACGATCAGCCGTCGGGGAAGGTGGAGCTGAACGCGAAGTCGGCCGACATGACCCGGTCGGCGTGGGCAGGCGCCGGGACCCGCGACTTCACCGACGTCGACGTGGCCTCGCTCGAGGCGGGCCTGGCCCGGCGGCTGGACTGGGCGATCCGGCGGGTCGAGCTGCCCCCGGGGCGTTACGAGACCCTGCTGCCGCCGGGCGCCGTCGCCGACCTGCTCGTCTACCTCTACTGGTCGGCCGGGGCAAAGGACGCGCTGGACGGCCGGACGGTGTTCAGCAGGCCCGGGGGCGGCACGCGCGTCGGCGACCGGCTGGCCAGCCAGCCGGTCACGCTGCGCAGCGACCCCGGCGCGCCCGGCCTGGAGTGCGCGCCGTTCGTGATCGCGCATGCCTCCGGCCGGCAGTCGTCGGTGTTCGACAACGGCCTGCCGCTCGCCCCCACCGAGTGGATCCAGCGCGGCGAGCTGGCCGCGCTGGCCCAGACCCGGCACTCCGCCGCCCTGTCGGGGCTGGCGGTGACGCCGGCGATCAGCAACCTGATCCTGGAGGTCGGCGGCGCTGCCGCGTCACTGGACGACATGATCGCCCGCACCGGGCGCGGGCTGCTGCTGACCTGCCTGTGGTACATCAGGGAGGTCGACCCGCAGACCCTGCTGCTCACCGGCCTGACCAGGGACGGCGTCTATCTGGTCGAGAACGGCGAGATCTCCGGGGCGGTCAACAACTTCAGGTTCAACGAGAGCCCGGTGGCCCTGCTGGGCCGGATCACCGAGGCCGGCGCCACCGGCCCGGCCCTGTCGCGGGAGTGGAGCGAATACTTCACCCGCACCGCCATGCCGCCGCTGCGCGTGGACGGCTTCAACATGTCTTCTGTCAGCCAGGGGGTGTAACCCGGGGTGATAACCCCCCGGACCCCCCCGGACCCCGCAGACCGGGGGGCTTCGCCCCCCAGGAGCCCCCCTGCCGTCTGCTCGGGCCGACCTCCGGCCGGCCCTCGCATCCGGCAATCCGGGCTCAGGCGTCCTCGAGGCGGAAACCTAGCTTGATGCCAACCTGGTAGTGGGCGACCCGGCCGTCGACGATCTGGCCGCGGATCTGGGTCACCTCGAACCAGTCCAGGTGCCGGAGGGTCTGCGAGGCGCGCTGCAGCGCGCCGTGGATCGCCGGCTCGATCCCCTCCGGCGAGGTGCCCACGATCTCGGTGACGCGATACGTACGGTCGGTCAT
>DASYXX010000950.1:0-6398 GCA_035934395.1 Streptosporangiaceae bacterium | reverse complement strand
TGGCAGGCCTCCTGGCATTTGGTTCTCCTCCCAGCGCGTCTGGCTCGCCACTCGGTGGGCCCCTCTCCGGGCTTGCGGCGGCGAGCTAGCCCAGGCCGAGCGGCAGGAAGCCCTCTGCCGGGCCGACAAACCGGGGACGGGCCGTGCCGAGGAGCAGCGGCGCGGGGTGGCCGCAGCTGAGCAGCTCGATCTTCGAACCGTCCGGGCTGACCTCGGCGAGGATGGCGGTCACGAACTGCTCATCGCCGGGCTGGTGGCCCAGGCTGGGCTCGGTGCGGGAGACGATCGCGGCCAGGCTGTCCTCCTCGTGGGCAGCCTCGCGGAACACGCCGAGGACCGCCGCCGCCGACTGCGCCGCTGGCAGGCCCTTGCCCTTCGCGTCGCCTACCACGAGCCGCACGCAGTCCGGAGGGTGAACACCTCGTAAAGCTCGCCGCCGACGCGGGTGCGGGCGGGCTGCTCATGCCAGCACTGTCCGCTGGGGGGTTCGCGTCTGTGGATCCCTGGCCGGCACCCCGGCGTCGCGGCCCGGTTCGCGGGGGTGCGATGGGCGGGGGGCCGGTTCTACGATGGCCGGGGGAGCCGCCAGAGGGGGCGCCGGTGATGCTGCGGGGCCGCGGGCAGCAGTGCAGCACCGTGGACGGGCTGCTGGCGGAGGTGCGGGCGGGGCGCAGCCGGGCCCTGGTGATACGGGGCGAGGCGGGCATCGGCAAGACCGCGCTGCTGGGGTACGCGGCCGAGACCGCGCCGGATTTCCAGGTGGCCCGGGCGGAGGGCGTGGAGTCGGAGATGGAGCTGCCCTTCGCGGCGCTGCATCAGCTGTGCGGCCGGATGCTGGGCCGGCTCGGCGCGCTGCCGGGCCCGCAGCGCGACGCGCTGGGGGGGGCGTTCGGGCTGCGGGCGGGCAGCGCGCCGGACCGGTTCCTGGTCGGCCTGGCGGTGCTGGGCCTGCTGTCGGAGGCGGCCGCCGGGCAGCCGCTGCTGTGCCTGGTCGATGATGGGCAGTGGCTGGACCAGGCGTCGGCACAGGCGCTGGCGTTCGTGGCCCGGCGGCTGGACGCCGAGTCGGTCGCCTTGCTGTTCGGTACGCGTGACCTGGCTGGGCAGGGCGATCTCACGGGCCTGCCGGAGCTGGTGCTGGCGGGGCTGGCGGACTCGGACGCCCGGGCGCTGCTGGCCTCGGTGCTGCCGGGGCGGCTGGATGAGCGGGTCCGGGACCGGATCGTCGCCGAGTCCGGCGGTAACCCGCTGGCCCTGCTGGAGCTGCCCCGCGGGCTGACTGCGGCGGAGCTGGCGGGCGGGTTCGGGGTGGCCGGCCCGCGGCCGGTGGCCGGCCTGCTCGAGGACAGCTTCCGGCGGCGGATCGCCCCGTTCCCGGCGGCGACCCGGCTGCTGCTGCTGCTGGCCGCGGCCGAGCCCACCGGCGACCCGGCGCTACTGTGGCGGGCAGCCGGGACCCTTGGCCTCAGCGCCGAGGAGGCCGCCGCCCCGGCCGAGGCGGGCGGGCTGCTCACCGTGGCCGACCGGGTCACCTTCCGCCACCCGCTGGTCCGCACCGCGGTCTACCAGGCAGCAGCGGCCGCCGACCGCCGCCGCGTCCACCGTGCTCTCGCCGAGGCCACCGACCCGGGCACCGATCCCGACCGCCGGGCCTGGCACCGGGCCCAGGCAGCGGCTGGGCCCGATGAGGGCGTCGCCGCCGAGCTGGAGCGATCCGCCGGCCGGGCGCAGGCACGCGGTGGCCTGGCTGCGGCGGCCGCCTTTCTCGAGCGCGCCGCGACTCTGACGCCTGAGCCGTCGGCCCGGGCCGCGCGTGCACTCGCCGCGGCGCAGGCCAAATATCAGGCCGGCGCGTTCGATGTCGCGCTGGGACTGGCCACCACCGCGGATTCGGGACCGCTGAACGAGTTCCAGCGCGCCTGGGCGGCCCTGCTGCGTGGCCAGATCGCGTTCGCGTCCAGCCATGGCAGTGACGCACCGCCGCTGCTGCTGAAGGCAGCCCGGCAGTTCCAGCCGCTCGACGTGCGGCTAGCGCGTGAGACCTACCTGGAGGCGCTGTTTGCCGGAATGTTTGCAGGCCGCCTGGCCCTCGGCGGCGGCGTGCTGGAAGTGGCCCAGGCCGCGCGGGCCGCGCCCCGGCCGCCGCGGCCTGTGCGCGCGCCCGATCTGCTGCTGGATGGCATGGCGCTGGTGATAACGGAGGGCTATCCGGCGGCGGTGCCGATGCTCAAACAAGCGGTGAGCGCCTTCCGCACCGCGGAGGTCACCGGGGAGGAGGGGCTGCGTTGGTTTTGGCAGGCTTGCCACGGCGCCGGGCTTTTGTGGGACTACGGGAGCTGGGACCTGCTGTCCGCCCGCCGGGTCGAGCTCGCCCGTGACGCCGGGGCGCTCACCGCGCTGCCTGTCGCCCTTGGCACCCGCGTGGGGGTGCACCTCTTTGCGGGGGAGTTCGCCGTGGCCGCTTCGCTGGTGGCGGAGGTGGAGTCGGTAACCGAGGCGACGGGCAGCAGTATCGCGCCGTATGCGGCCCTTGGGGTTGCCGCCTTGCAGGGCCGGGAAGCCGAGGCTTTCGAGCTGATCGAGGTCGGCACGAAAGACGCCGAGCGCCGGGGTGAGGGCGAGGGGCTGAGCTTCGTTCAATGGGCGACCGCAGTGCTGTGCAACGGCCTCGGCCGCTATGCGGACGCACTGGCCGCGGCTCAGCAGGCAACCGAGGGCTCGCCCGCGGATCTATTCGCCAACTGGGCCGTGGCGGAGCTCATCGAGGCCGCAACACGAAGCGGGGTACCCGAGCTCGCGGCCGGCGCCCTCCAGCGGCTCTCGGCGACCGCCCGTGCCAGCGAGACTGACTGGGCGCTCGGCGTCGAGGCCCGTTCACGGGCACTGGTGAGCGACGGCGAAAACGCCGAGGCCCTCTACCGCGAGGCGGTCCACCGGCTTGGCCGCACTCGCCTGCGCTGGGAACTCGCCCGCGTCCATCTGCTCTACGGGGAGTGGCTGCGCCGCGAGAACCGCCGCATCGACGCCCGCGAGCAGCTGCGCACCGCCTACCAGATGCTGGCCGGCATGGGCGCCGGCGGGTTCGCCGAACGGGCCGCACGCGAGCTACGCGCCACCGGCGAGCGCGTCCGCAAGCGCAGCACCGAGACCACTGCCCGGCTCACCGCCCGGGAGACCCAGATCGCCCGGCTGGCCGCCGACGGCCTGTCCAACCACGAGATCGCCGCCCAGCTCTTCATGAGCCCGCGCACCGTCGAGTACCACCTGCACAAGGTCTTCACCAAGCTCGCCATCACCTCCCGCAACCAGCTCCACGGCGTCCTGGCCAGCCACAGAAGCGAAGAACCAGGACAAACCCCGTAGCCTTCGGATCGCGCGGTATAAGTACCCGCGAGCGGTGGAGTCCCCTGTCGTCCGCCGCCCGCCCGACCAGAGCTGGCCGGCATCGGCCTTCGGCCGGGCCGGACCGCCGCTGCCGCCTGGCACGATCGGCGCCGTCATGCATGCACACCAGCCCTTCGCAGCTCGCGCATCCACACCTTGACCTGGACCAACGGCATGACGTGCTCCTCTGCGGACGGGGTCGTCCCGTGCCGGGGGGTGGGGGCGGGTTGCCCATAGCAGAACCCTGCACCTGTGGTGGGCGTGTTCGCGTCCGCGGGATCCCTAGCCGGCACCCCGGCTTGCCAGCCCGGATCCCGGAGCTGTACTGGGCGGCAGGCCGGTTCTACGGCGACCGGGAGCCGCCGAGCACGGCCTGGGCCAGCTCCCGCCCGAAACCGCGCGAGCTGCCGGTGATCAGCCAGGCCTTTGTCATGGCGAGCTCTTCCTGCCCGTTCCGGGCCCTGCGGCCGGTCAGGCGGCCAGCGTGGTGTCGAGCCAGTCGAACATGACCGGGTGGGCCCGGCCCAGGGCGCCGGCGTGGGTGTGCTCCCCGGCGCCCTCGGCGCTGGTCAGCGTGACCAGGGTGGTGGAGGCGGCGGTCAGGGCCTTCTGGACCAGTTGCGGCTGGCCCATGAGGTACCGGTCGTTGTCGGGGTCCATGATCAGGGTGGGAGCGGTGATCTGGTGGGCGATGCCGTCGAGGGTGTAGTCCCCGGCCTTACGGATCAGGTCGGCGAACGAGCCGGCCCCGAAGACCCACATCCCGTTGCGCAGCCCCCACCGGACCTGCGTGTTGGCGGCCATGAGCATCGTCAGCACGGGGACCGCGACGTCGTCGCGGCCCTCCTCGATCCATGACCCGATAAAAGGGGGCAGGCTACCGACGAAGGCGGCGTGGAAGTCGTAGATTCCGTCGTCGAGGATGAGCGCGGCGACGCGGTGCTCGAAGGCAGCGGCTCGGGCGACGAGAAAGCCGCCCAGGCTGTAGCCGAACAGGACGATCTTGTCGGCCGCGATCTCGCCGCGGGTCAGCGCATAGTCGACGACCGGGGTGATCACCGCTTCCCAGTCGGGGCGCATGACCAGTTGCTGTTCGCGCAACGCGGCGCCCTGTCCGGGGCCGTCGAAGGCCAGGACGTGGTATCCTCGGCGCAGCGCGGCGGCGGCGATGACGAAGTAGGACTCCTCGCGGGTGGAGTCGTATCCGCTGTTGTAGATGATGGTGGGGCGCGGGACGTCGGTGTCGTCGACGAGGAACAGGTAGGCCGGCAGGGTGGTGTCCTCATACGGGATGGACACGGCCTGGACCGGGGTGTCGAACAGAGCGGCCGCAGCGGCGAAAGTGTCGTGTTGGCCGGCGGACAGCACCGTCATTTCCGGGTCGGTGGCTGGCTTCTCGAGCAGGAAGTCCCCTGCGGTGCGGTAGTAGTTCGATGCCCGCAGCAGGGCTTCTCGAGCGCTGACGCGGTGTCCGGAAGCGAGGGCTTGCTCGCCGATTTCCGCCACCCGCTGCGCGGTGGCCTTCCACGCCTGGTGCCAGCTGGCCTCGTCACCTTCCCCGATGTGGCGGGCGGTGGTGAGGACCTCGCCGAGGTCGGCCCCGCCGTAGGCGGCGAAACCGGCGGTGCGCAGCGTCTCGAAGGAGAAGGACTCGTCGTCGAACAGGAACTTCATGGCTGACTCCTCATCGTATTGATGCTGGCATCAGGGTGCAGCGTGTAATAGCCAACAGGGAAAGAGGCAAGACGGTTTTCAAGGTGGATGTTCTTCGTCATGGAAAAAACCTTTCGCTTGTTTCAAAGGAGAGGTTGAACCTCTCGTGTACATCAGACGGTTCGTGTTGACGAACAATGACGACGGTGTGCAACGCCCCATCGTTCTATCCGAACGTTCGAACTTTCTGTGACAAAAAAGAAGCTGCCCTTATTCAGGAAGAGGGACCGGTTCATGAAAGAGCACTCCCATGCAGACCTCAAGGATGTGCCGCACACGTGTCTCCTGATCCTCGGCTCCAAAGGCCGTCTGATCTATCGCCGCCCGACTCACGAGACCCAGGAGCATCGTCAACAATGCGGCATCGGCGATGTGGCGCACTGGATAGGTGTGACGCAACTCGTGAATAAGTGTCAAGAGGACGAGATCTGAGGAGAGTGGACGCTCCCCCATATACGCAAGGTTCCCCTGGATCAAGGCTTCCTGCTGCACACGCACAAAGCAAAAAGACGATTCCTGAGGATGACTCAGGATCCAGGTAATAAAGGCCTTCCCCATCGCCAGAAAGCGATGCAGAGGCTCCGGATCAGCCAGATGATACGCCTGCATCACCACCTGATCCTCTTGCTCGATAATCTCCTGCAGGAGCGCTGAAGCAATCTCTTCCTTACTCTTGAAGTGGGTATACAGACTCGCCTTCGACTTAAATCCTGCCGCCCGACGAATATCATCGATGGAGGTGGCATCATAGCCTCGCCTACTGAAGAGTTGAAGGGCCGCCTGCAAGATCCCGTCACGACCGTGTGACGTACGTTTCTCACGCGCTGTTGAGATCATAGAAGACGTCCTCTTTTCTTTGAAAATGTCCGATCGTTCGTACTTTTTTAGTGTACACGGAACGAGAGCGTTTGTCAAGTGCTGAGACCTGAAATTCCAAGGGAATCTCCGTATGAACGATACAAGGCGTTCGCGCTTTTGGTTGCATCTCTTGTCTCTTCATGCAGCTTCTTCATTCCCAAGAAAGGCTTAACGTTGTAGATTTCGGCGTCGGGCCTAATAGGCCTTGAGGAAAGTTAGCTTTTTGCCCCATGCGACGAAAATGTCATTCTAAATGGGCACTGTCGACGCCGCAGGTCTAGTGAACAGCCACTTTTGGTTGCTAACTAGCCAGTTAACTGCCGGCCAATTTGTGAACCAAATTGCATGCCACATACGGACTCTTGCTTAGTAAAAGCGGAAGTGGCCTGTTGGATTTTTGACACATATCTCCCCCTTTCGGCGGATTTATGAGTCAAACGACA
>DASYXX010000677.1:0-24067 GCA_035934395.1 Streptosporangiaceae bacterium | reverse complement strand
CGGCGACAAGCGATCGCCGATGCCCGACTTCTACATCGGCGCGCACGCCGCAATAGCGGGCTACCGGTTGCTGACTCGCGATGTCCGCAGGTATCGGACGTACTTCCCGACCATCGACATCGTCGCGCCAGAATCAGCTGGAGACCCTGCGGCCGGGTAGTCCACTGCTGACGTTAGTAGCCAAGGTAGAGCGCGAGGTCGGCTTGAGGCTTCTTCAGGCCAGGTCCGCGCGGCAGCACCGAGTCGGCCGGGTTCGCGCTGCTGGCAGACTGAGCGCGTGAGCGGGCACATGAGTCCAGACGAGTTCCGGCGGCATGGACACGCGGTCGTGGACTGGATCGCCGACTACTACACGCGCATCGAGTCGTTTCCGGTGCTGTCGCCGGCGTCACCCGGTGAGGTCCGCGCCAGCCTGCCCGCGCACCCGCCCGAGCACGGCGAGCCGTTCGAGAACGTGCTGCACGACCTCGACCGGGCGATCCTGCCCGGCATCACGCACTGGCAGCATCCGTCGTTCTTCGCCTACTTCCCCGCCAACGCGAGCGGGCCAGCGATCCTCGGTGACCTGCTCGCCTCGGGTCTCGGGGTACAGGGCATGCTGTGGGCGACGTCTCCGGCGGCGACCGAGCTCGAGACGCTCGTGCTGGACTGGCTGGCCGAACTGCTCGACCTTCCAGAGCGGTTCCGCTCGAGCGGCCCGGGCGGCGGCGTCATCCAGCACACCGCCTCGGACGCCGCGCTGGTCGCGCTGCTGGCGGGGTTGCACCGGGTGAGCGGCGGTGCCGCCGAGCGCGCCGGCGTCGCGGCTGGCCGGTACGCCGTCTACACGTCCGGCCAGACGCACTCCTCCGTCGAGAAGGCGTGCCGCATCGCAGGCCTCGGGGCGGACGCACTGCGCAAGCTCGATATCGACCCCGCGACCCAGGCCGCGCGACCCGGCCACCTGCGAGCGCTGATCGACGCCGACCGCGCGGCTGGCATCATTCCCGCGCTGGTCGTCGCGTCGGTCGGCACGACGGGCACCGGCGCGGTCGACCCGGTGCGCGAGCTCGCGGGGATCGCGCGGGACGTCGGCGCGTGGGTACACGTCGACGCGGCATGGGCCGGGGTCGCGGCGGTGGCGCCGGAGTTCCGCTGGCTCAACGACGGTGCCGGGCTGGCCGACTCGTACGCGACCAACCCGCACAAGTGGCTGCTGACCAACTTCGACTGCGACGCGTTCTGGGTGGCCGATCGCCGTCCGCTGCTGGGCGCGCTCTCGATCCTGCCGGAGTACCTCCGCAACGCGGCCACCGACTCCGCCGCGGTGATCGACTACCGGGACTGGCACGTCCCGCTCGGCCGGCGGTTCCGGGCGCTGAAGCTGTGGGGCGTTATCCGGTGGTACGGCGCCGAGGGGTTGCGCGCGCACATCCGCCGCCACGTCGCGCTGGCTCAGGAGTTCGCCTCCTGGGTCGCCAACGACGAGCGCTTCGAGCTGGTCGCCCCGCACCCGCTCGCGCTGGTGACGTTCCGGCTGCGCGCCGGCGACGACCAGACGCTCGCGCTGATGCGCCGCGTGAACGGCTCCGGTGAGCTGTACCTGTCGCACACGGCAGTGAACGGGAAGACGGCGCTGCGGCTGGCCATCGGCTCGCCACTGACCGAGCGTTACCACATCGAAGCCGCCTGGCGGGCGCTGAGCGCGACCTGACCGGAATGCCCTGCACGTCGACCCCGCCGCGGGTCAGCCCGGCCAGGTCCACTGCGCGATCTCGGGCTGGTCCTCGCCGTGCTCGCGAGTCCACGCCCTGGCCCGCAGCCGGGCGTCGGCCATGTCCTGCCGCAGGCCGGCGGCCCGGGCGCCCAGGCCGGGCACCCGGTCGATCACGTCCATGACCAGGTGGTAACGGTCGAGGTCGTTGAGCATCACCATGTCGAACGGCGTCGTGGTGGTGCCTTTCTCCTGGTAACCGCGCACGTGCAGCTGGTCGTGATTGCGGCGCCGGTAGGCGAGCCGGTGTATCAGCCAGGGATAGCCGTGGAAGGCGAAGATGACCGGCCGGTCCTGGGTGAACAGCGTGTCGTACTCGCTGTCCGGCAGTCCGTGCGGATGCTGCGATCCGGGCACCAGCCGCATGAGGTCGATGACGTTGACCACTCTCACCCGTAGGTCGGGCAGTTCGGCCCGCAGGATCGAGGCCGCGGCGAGCGTTTCGAGCGTCGGCACATCCCCGGCACAGGCGAGCACGACGTCGGGCAGCGAGCCGGACCCGCCGTCCGAGCTTGCCCAGTCCCAGATGCCCGCGCCCCGCGCGCAGTGCAGGGCGGCATCGTCCACCGACAGCCAGTCCGGCTGCGGTTGCTTCCCGGCCACGACGACGTTCACATAGTGCCGCGACCGCAGGCAATGATCGTAGGTGGACAGCAGCGTATTGGTGTCCGGCGGCAGGTAGACCCGGACCACCTGGGGACTCTTGTTCAGCACCACGTCGAGGAAGCCGGGATCCTGGTGGCTGAAGCCGTTGTGATCCTGCCGCCACACGTGGGAGGACACCAGGTAGTTCAGGCTCGCCAGCGGCCGCCGCCACGGTACCTCTGTGCTGGATTCCAGCCACTTGGCGTGCTGGTTGAACATCGAGTCAACGATGTGAATGAACGCCTCATAGCAGGTGAAGACGCCGTGCCGGCCGGTCAGCAGGTAGCCCTCCAGCAGGCCCTGGCAGATGTGCTCCGACAGCACCTCGATGACACGGCCCTGCCGGTCGAGCCGGTCGTCGTACTCGCCGATCCGCGCCTGCCAGTCCCGGCCGGTGACCTGGAGGATGTCCTGCAGCCGGTTGCTGACCAGCTCGTCGGGGGCGAAGGTCAGGAAGTTGCCCGGGTTGAGCCGGGTGACGTCGCGCAGCCAGCCGCCCAGCACCCGCGTCGCCTCGTGCTCGGTCGCGCCGTGCCGGTCGGCTGGCACGCCGTAGTCGCGCCAGTCAGGGAGCCGCAGGTCACGCAGCAGGCTCCCGCCGTTGGCGACCGGGTTGGCGCTCATCCGGCGCGGACCCGCGGGCGCCAGCGCGAGCAGGTCGGGCACCGGCCGCCCGGCGTCGTCGAAGAGCTCCTGCGGCCGGTACGACTTCAGCCACCCCTCCAGGGCGTGGCGGTGGTCATCGTTGGTCCGCGCTTCCGGCAGCGGCACCTGGTGAGCGCGGAACGTGCCCTCCACCTGCTGGCCGTCCACCACCGGCGGGCAGGTCCACCCCTTCGGCGTGCCCAGGACGATCACCGGCCAGGTCGGCGGCTGCGGCAGGTCATCACCGGCCCGCGCTCGGTGCTGGATCTCGGCGATCCGGTCCGCGCAGGTATCCAGCGCCGCCGCCATCGCCTGATGCACGAAGGCCGGGTCGTCGCCGGTGACCAGGTGCGGTTCGTAGCCGTAACCGCGCAGCAGGTCCAGCAGCTGCTCCCGCGGGATGCGGGCCAGCAGCGTCGGGTTGGCGATCTTGTACTGGTTCAGGTGCAGCACCGGCAGCACCGCGCCGTCACGGGCCGGGTTGATGAACTTATTGCAATGCCAGCTCGTGGCCAGAGCGCCGGTCTCGGCCTCGCCGTCGCCGATCATGCACAGCACCAGCAGGCCGGGGTGATCAAGCGCGGCGCCGTAGGCATGCAGCAGCGAGTAGCCCAGCTCGCCGCCCTCGTTGATCGAGCCCGGTGTCTCCGGAGCGCAGTGGCTCGGCACCCCGCCGGGAAAGGAGAACTGGCGGAACAGCACGCGCATCCCCTCGGCATCCTGCGGCACCGAGCTGTACACCTCCGAGTAGGTCCCCTCGAGCCAGGCGCACGCGTTCGGCCCCGGGCCGCCGTGGCCCGGGCCCGCCACATAGACCGCATCCAGGTCCCGTGCCTTGATCAGCCGGTTAGCGTGGGCATAGAGCAGGTTCAGGCCCGGCACCGTGCCGAAATGCCCGAGCAGCCGCGGCTTGACATGCTCGGGCCGCAGCGTCTCACGCAACAGCGGGTTGGCCATCAGGTAGATCTGGCCCACGGACAGATAGTTCGCCGCCCGCCACCAGGCATCCACCAGCCGCAGTTCCGCGCGGCTCAGCGGGCCGGGCGCGTCCGCCAGCACGTACGGCGCTGGCGCGATCGTCTTCCCGGCTCCGGAGGTGTCGAAGTCGGCGGCCGTGTCGCCGCCCGCTCCTGCCAGCTGGGTCATGCTGTCGCCCTCATTTCTATTCCGGGGATTGCCGTTTCCGCAATGAGAGTTCCCGCACGACCGCCCGCGTCTGGCGGGCGATCTCGATGTCCTCGCGCGCGGTGATCACGGCGGTACGGACGGCGTAGCCGGACGCCGAGATGTCGGCGTCGGCCTGCGCGGCGCTGTTGGCGTCTTCGTCGATGGCGACGCCGAGGAAGGCAAGCCCTGTCGCGGCGGCGGCGCGCACGGCGGGAGAGTGTTCCCCGATCCCGCCGGTGAACACCAGCGCATCCAGCCCGTTCATGGCCGCGGCCATGGCGGCGATCTCGCCGCACAGCCGGTGCAGGTAGACACCGATCGCCAGCCGGGCATCATGATCGCCTCGGTCCGCCGCGGCCAGGACGTCTCGCATGTCACCCGAGCCGCCGGCCAGGCCGGCCAGCCCCGAGCAGCGCTCCAGGCCGTCCCCCAGCTCCGCGACGCTGAGCCGTTCGTCACGCAGCAGCCAGATCAGCAGGCCAGGATCGACGCTGCCCGAGCGGGTAGCCATCACCAGCCCCTCCAGCGGCGTGAAGCCCATGGTTGTGTCGACCGAGCGACCGCTCGCAACGGCCGCCAGCGAGGCGCCCGCGCCCAGGTGGCAGGTCACTATGCGACGCCGCGGCGCGGACAGGCCGAGAAGCTCGGCTGCGCGCCGGGCTGCGTACCCGTGGGAGAGCCCGTGAAACCCGTAGCGGCGCAGGCCGAAGCGCTCCCGCCAGGCCGCGGGCAACGCGTAGGTGGCGGCGGTCTCCGGCATGCAGGCGTGGAACGCGGTGTCGAAGCAGGCCACGGCGGGCACGCCGGGCAGCAGCGCCGCCGTGGCATCGATGCCGGCCAGCGCCCGCGGCTGGTGCAGCGGCGCGAGGTCGGCGAGGTCGGCGATGGCCGTCCGCACGTCCTCGTCGATCACGACCGCGGCCCGGAACCGGCTGCCGCCGTGTACCACCCGGTGGCCCACCGCGCCGACGCCGTCAAGGCCGGCGATGAAGGCCGTCATTTGCGCGGTGGCGCCCTCTCCGTGCCAGGGGTCGATGTCGAGGCTGTCCAGCGTCTGGTCGGCCGGGCCGAGCAGGGACAGCTTGAGGCTGCTCGACCCTGCGTTGACGACCAGCACCCGTTCAGCTGTCATCTGGGCACGCTCCAGCCGCCGTAGAGGTGTTGCCGTCAGCTTGTAGTCCATCACCTGCCGGCCCGCCCGCGGCGGGCGAGGGCACCCATCGGGTCAGGCGGCGCCGGCTCGCGCGGTCAGTCGCAGCCTTCGAACTGGGGGACGTAGGAGTCGAGCTGCAGCCTGGTCTGGCCGAACCATTTATGGAGCAGGCGAGCGGCCGTGCCGTCCACGTACATCTGGCTGATGGCCCTGTTGATCGCCTCGCAGCCGCTCAGGTCGCCCTTCTTCAGCCCGATGCCGTATCGCTCGTCGGAGAACGGCGCGTTCAGGATGCGGACCGCCGGGCCGGCCCGGTCGGCAAAGCCCGCCAGGATCAAGTCATCGGTGGAGACGGCGTCGACCTCCCCGGCCAGCAGCATGGCGACGCACGCGCTGTAGCTGGGGGCCAAAACCAGTATCGCGGGGATGCCCAGCTCCTGGGTGACCCGCTTCCAGGAATTGGAGCCTTTCGCCTGGCACAGCCGCTTTTCCTTCAGGTCGTGCACGGTGTGGATCGCGGTTTCGTCCACGCGGACCATGGTGTCCTGGTGGGCCACGTAGTACGGCCCGGCGAAGGTGACCTTCGTCCCGCGCTCGGGGGTGATCGAGTAGGTCGCTACCACCATGTCGACCGAGCCGCTCTCCAGCACCGTCTCCCGGGTCGCGGAGGTCACCGGCACGAACGCGATGTGGTCCGGCTGGACGCCAAGCTTGGCCGCGACGTACGTGGCCACGTCGACGTCGAAGCCCGCGAACCTGCCGTCCGCCAGCCGCAGGCCCAGCCCCGGCTGGTCAGCCTTGACCCCGATCCGCAGGGTCTGCTTGCCCGCGGCCGACGGCGGCCCGCCCGCCGAGCACGCGGCGGCGGACAGGCCAAGGGCGAGGACCACCGTCGCGGCGGCGCGGGCCCGGCCGCGCCCCGTGACGCGATCGCGCCTCACCGGTACTCCGCAAGCCGTGGCCGCACGCCGACGATGACGAGGATGGCGAGGCCGAGGGCGGCCAGCGGCAGCAGGCCCGCCCAGCTCCCGAGGATGGACCGCCCGAGATCGCGGTCACCGGTGCGGATCGCCTGATCAAACGTCTGGCGGCGCAAGCCGATAAGGGAGACGATCGCCTGATCGTACCGGTCGAAGTCGTAGCTGGACGAACCCGCGGTCTGCCCGGTGAGCACCGCGATCGCCTGCCTGCCGTGCCCCGCCCGGGCGAGCTGCCTGATGCGCTGGTCGTCGGCCTGGACCTGCTGGAAGCGCGTGAGGACGGCGGTCAGGGCGGGACCGGGATGTGCGCGCGCCTCCGCACCGTAGAACCCGAGGAAGGTCACGCTGGGTGAGCTCGCCTGGTAGGCCCGCATGGCGACGCCGAGCCCGGCGTAGTAGGCGCCGAGATTCCCGGAGGCAACGTAGAGAATGGTCTGCGACTTGTCCAGGTAATCCAGGGAGTAGGTATCGGTCCGCCCGGGGTCGAGCAGGAAGCGGATCTCGTCGGCGTGCATGCTGTTGCTGATCGCCTGGGCCCGGGACATCGTGAGGATCGAATCGAACCCGTCGGCCTTGGCGAACTGCAGCTGCGTCGCCTCGCCGGACAGCAGGCGGAGCGACGACACCCCGAGCACGATCAGCCCGGCCGTCGCGAGCGCCAGCGCGAAGTTCACCCGCCGCCGGAAGCGGGCCACCAGGTAGATCTGCAGGCCCGCGAGGGCCACGAGCACGGCCAGGCCCGTGAGCGCCACCCACACCCGGCCGGACGATGCCGCGGAGCGTTTCGCCTCGTACGCCTCGCGGACCGTGGCGCCGCCCGCGAGGGTCAGGTTGTAGGCCTGCGGCAGGAGCTGGAGCTTCATCAGGTCGGTCGCCTGGCGGTAGACGGCGATGACGGTGGCCGTCGGCGGGCCGGCCGGGCGGTTCGCCTGCTTGTCGAGATCCAACGCCTGGGTGGCGAGCCGCTCGTACTGCCCGAGCCCGTCCAGGACCGAGCGCACGGTCGCCTGGTCGGTGGGATCACCGGCCGACAGCTCCGCGGCCTGGAGCGCGGCGCGGTCGGCCGTGGACCGATCCTGGTTGTAACGGCTGAGGGCCTGCTGCACGGCGGCGAGGCGGGATCCGCCCCCGGCCAGCAGGATGTCGGCCACCTGAGAGTCCATGTCGCTGAGGGCGAAGTACAGATCGCCGGTGGCCAGAACCTGCGGCCCGGCGTCATGCCCGATGACCCGCAGCCCGTCCCGCGCGTTTCCCACGGCGATGTTGGCGACGACGTAGAACCCGGCTATCGCGAGCACCACGACCGCGGCGAGCGCGCGTATGCGCCCCGGCGTGGTCCGCAGCGCGAGCCGCCCGAGGCCCGCGACGGCCCGCCGCCCGACCGGTGTCTGGGGCGGCGCCGGGGGCCTGGGTGCGGCAAGCACGCTTCAGTGTCGGCCGTGGCGTTCGGCTACGCAAGGTGCAATGACCGACAAGTGAACGCAGAGCGGCTGGCAGCCTGGCCCGGCGCTCTCGTTCGAGGTTCACGGCAGGCCCCGTTGCGGACGGGTGACATAGGCGACGGCCACGGCGGCGCAGGCCGCCGCCGCGAGGTAGGGCAGGTAGGTCTCGGTGTTGGTGACCGTGGCGGTGAGCTGGCCGCTGGCCGTGCGGTTCGCCAGCACCGTGATCACCCAGGCCGCCACGCCGGCGGCGGCGCCCACGGTGGCCGACCGCGCGGCGACGGCCACCGCCAGGGTCAGCCCGCAGATCGCGGTCATCGGGAGCAGCCAGCCGAACGTCAAGCTGGCCGCCGCCCCCGACGCCGCGCTCGCAGCCAGGCCGAGCACCGCGTTCACGGCGAACACGGCCACCGCGCGGGTGAGCAGGACCATCCGCTCGCTGACCGCCATGCTGTAGCACAGCTCCCATGCGGGGTCGATCCCGGGGCCGTAAGCGCAGGCGATGCCGACCGCCGCGACCGCCGGGGCAAGCAGCCAGACGGCCGGCTGCCCCGGGCCAAGCCGCAGCAGCGCCCCGGCCCCGAAAACGACCACCGTCGAAATCAGCCAGGGCACCAGCAGCGACGGAGTGGTCAGCAGGGCCCGGGCCAGGCCCGGGGAGCGGAGGAGCCTCGCCGCCGTCCGCTCCAGCCAACCGGGGTTGCGGCGCCAGACCTCGGCGGCCACGCTGGTCCAGACACGGTCCAGGTTGATGTCGTCCGGTTCGCTCATCGGGCGTCTCCTCCCAGCGCCGCGCGCAGCAGGCGCCGCGCCCGGTTCGCGCGGCTCTTCACCGTGCCCTCAGGGACGCCCGTCAGCTGCGCCACCTCCGCCACCGGCCTGTCCTCGACGTACATCAGGCGCCACACCTTCCGTTCGGCGCTGCCGAGCACGTTCGCCGCAGCTTCCAGGTCCGCCATGGCCAGCGCGGCCTCGACCGGGTCGGTCCGGACGTCGGCCGCGTCCATCAGGGACGCGGCCGCCGGGCCCCGCCGCCTGAGCAGCAGCGCCGCCTGGCGGCGCGCGATCACCCACAGCCAGCCCCCGGCCTGCCCCTGCGGCCGGTAGGTCTTCGCGTTCTTCCATACCGCGAGGAACGTCTCCTGCAACACGTCCTCGACGTCCGGCGGCGGCAGCGTGCGCCGCAGCCGGCCCGCCAGCCACGGCGCGTGCCTGGTGAAGAGCTCACGCAGCGCCGCGTCGTCGCCGCCGGCCAGGCGGGCGATCAGCTGGTCATCATCCATCGCTTCATCTATTGCGCCCGGCGCCGTTCAGGTTCGCGACAGAACGGTGATAATTTCCCGCAACCGTGAAGCATGACGTTAGCCTCCGTTAAGGGCGGGAGCGTGTCATAGCAAGGAATGCCTTCTGGTTCGCGGCTCTGGGGGCCTGCGGCGCGGGGTCAATACCCCGATAGCGCACGCGGGAGACGGCAGAAGCCGCATAACGTGCAGCGCTCGTTGCGCACTGGTAACCAAGATGTTACGGTAACCTGATTGTTACCACTAGCCGAGGAGTGCCGGACGATGCGGTTTTACGAGGCGACGTCGACGATTGCCGCCAGCCCGGAGGCGGTGTGGGCCGTGCTGAGCGATGGGGCGGGCTGGCCGAGCTGGGATTCGGGGGTCGACGCCGTCGAGGGCCGGATCGCGCCGGGCGAGACCATCAAGATCCGCTCCCAGGCGGCACCGGGCCGCGCGTTCCCGGTCAAGGTCACGCGGTTCGAGCCGCCGGAACACCTGCGGTTCAGTGGGGGCATGCCGCTCGGCCTGTTCCGCGGCGTCCGCACCTACGAGGTGTCCAAGGGCGCGAACGGCCACGTCACGTTCCACATGCGCGAGGAGTACACCGGCCCGCTGCTCCCGCTGATCTGGCGGTCCATGCCCGACCTGGGTCCGTCCTTCCAGCGGTTCGCCCGCGGGCTCAAGCAGCGGGTCGAGTCGGGCGGCTGACCGGGATGGCTGGGGCGGCCGCCTCCGGTGACGCGGCCGAGGCGCCGGGGTTCGACAGGCCGGGGATCGAGGCCCGGGGTTTCGAGGCGCTGGGCGACGCCAACCGGCGTGAGATACTGCGCATCCTCAGCGCTGGCGGCAAGCCGGTCCAGGAGATCGCCGATGCGATGACCATCAGCCGGCCTGCGGTCTCGCGTCACCTGCGCCTGCTGAAGGACGCGGGGATGGTCGCCGAGCGCGCCCAGGGGGCGCGCCGGATCTACCACCTGCAGGAGCGCGGCATCGACGCGGTCCAGGAGTACCTGGAGCGGGTCTGGGGCGAGGCGGCCGCGCGTTTTCGGCTGCTGGCCGAGAACACACAGGCCAGCAGGGGCGGGGGCGGGACCGGCGAGGAGACGCCGGGGTCATGACCCCGCCGCTGCGGATCTCGTTCGACGTGGACTGCTCGGCCGAGCACGCGTTCACCGTGTGGACCTCGGGCATCGCCACGTGGTGGCCGGCCGATCACACCGTCACCGGCCGCACCGATCTCGACGTCGTGATGCAGGGCGGCGTTGGCGGGCGGATCTACGAGCGCACGCCCGACGGGGCCGAGCACGACTGGGGGGAGGTCACGGTCTGGAGCCCGCCGACCCGCCTGGCGTACCTCTGGCACCTCCGGCGTGACCGCTCGGACGCGACCGAGGTGGAGATCCGGTTCGTCGCCAAAAACCCCCGCGCGACCCGGATCGAGATCGAGCATCGCGGCTGGGAACGGCTGGGCCGCGCGGCCGTTCAGTGGCGTGACCAGAACCGAGCCGGATGGGAGACCCTGCTGCCGCACTTCCAGGCCATGATCGGGAGAGGGGAGCCGTGACGGAAGCCGCGCGGGCAGGACCCCAGAGCCGACCGCGGCGTCGGCGACGCTAGCTTAGCCGCATTTGTCGGCTATCTCCGTACACTGTAGCCATGGCGGGCGGCCGCGTAGCCTTTCCGCCAGGCGGCCTCGCCCGCGACGACCTGAGGGGCAGCAGCGATGACCATGCCGGTGACCGGCCCGGACGGCGAGCCGCGCTGCGCGTGGAGCAGCGCCGCCCCCGAGTTCCTGGCTTATCACGACACCGAATGGGGGTTCCCGGTCGGCGACGACCGCCGCCTGTTCGAAAAGCTCAGCCTGGAAGGCTTCCAGTCCGGCCTGAGCTGGCGCACCATCCTGGCCAAGCGGGAGAACTTCCGCGCCGCATTCGCCGGCTTCGACTTCCATGCGGTGGCCCGCTTCACCGGCCAGGACGTGGACCGGCTGCTGCACGATGCCGGCATCGTGCGCCACCGGGGCAAGATCGAGGCTGTGATCAGCAACGCGCGCCGGGCCGAGGACCTCACGGACCGGGAGGGATCGCTGGCCGCCTTCATCTGGCGCTACGAGCCTGACCCCGCGGACCTGCCGAGGCCGCAGACCGTCTCGACGTCTCCCGCGTCGGCGGCCCTGTCGAAGGACCTGAGGAAGCAGGGCTGGAAATTTGTCGGGCCGACCACGGTGTACGCGTTCATGCAGGCCATGGGCCTGATCAACGATCACGTCGACGGCTGCGTCATCAGGGCCAGGGCCGAGCGCGAGCGCGTCGCCTTCACGCGCCCGGTCAGCAGCACGGATCAGGTACCGGGCCAGCGCCGACGCTGACCACCGCGCTGCCGTCCCCGGCGGTCGCCCCGGTGCGCGCGGGCGATACCGGGTGCCGCGGTCACGCCGGATT
The DNA here is from genome assembly GCA_035934395.1 of Streptosporangiaceae bacterium. Classification (GTDB taxonomy): domain Bacteria; phylum Actinomycetota; class Actinomycetes; order Streptosporangiales; family Streptosporangiaceae; genus JASHPR01. The sequence goes on along the minus strand of DASYXX010000677.1, from coordinate 12,558 downwards.
GGGGTAAGCGCGGACGGGTGTCACCAGGACGGCGGCGCGGCGTTCCGCACGCATGACCCGGTCATAGGTCGCCCAGTCCTCGTGTTGTCCGCCGGCCGCGCTGAAGATCTCGCGAAGCAGCAGCCGGAGGCGTTCGCCGTCCACCTCCGGGTGGGGGTCGTCGGGTCCGATGAGCTGGGCCGTGCCCTCGACAGCCGCCCATTGCCACCCAGCCCGGACAACGACCACGATCGCCGGGTCGGCGCGCAGATGGGCGAGCTTGCGGGCGCCGCCCGCGGAGACGAACGCGACGACGCGGCCGTCGGTCAGCGGATGCGGCACGACGCCGGCGTTCACCACGGTGGCGTGCGGGCTGTGGTCGGCCCGGCGGGTCACGACGACGCTGAGGCCGTGGTCGAGGGCGACCAGCTCTTCGAACGCTGACAGGTCGATCATGTTCATCTCCTTGCGGGCGGGACTCAGGAAAACCGTTATCGATAACGCGACCCCGCTGGGCGTCCGCCGCCGGTCACAGGGGTGTCGATCCAGCGCTCAAGGCGACGTTCCGCACTCAGTAGAGCAAGCTGGATCTGGCCCCGTCAAGTGAGCCACCTAACTTAGATCAGCCTGGCGCGACAGCTCCTGCTAACACATGACGACGAGAAATCGCCCGCCAGGGAGCTCTCGAAGGTGGCCTCCCTCAGCAGTGCTCGGCGCGCGGCACGTCCAGGGCGGGGTTGCCGTCGAAGAAGCCGTCGGCCCGGAGCTGGAACCCGACGCGGGTGACCGGCATCACCGGCCAGTCCTCCGGGCGCACCACGTGGTGGGCGGTGAACGTGTGCCAGAGCACCAGGTCGGTGTTCTCCAGCGGGCGGTCGGCCGCCGTCCAGGCCGGCAGGCCGTCCCCGCCGGGATGCTGGTTGGGGTAGTCGCCGGCCGGGAACCGCTGATCGGGGTGGTACGCGGTGACCCACAGGTGCTTGGCGGCGAACTGGGCCCGCCGCATGATGTTGGTGTCGGGCTGGCAGAAAGGCAGCACGCTGTCCTGGGGGACCAGCTTGTAGGCGACCGCCTCGCCGGTGGCGTTCCGCCGGCCGGGGTTGGTGATCTTCCAGTAGCGGGCGGCGCGCCCGTCAGCCACCCGCTGCGCCTCGGACTCGCGGCGCAGCGGGGTCTGCCGCACCACCCAGGCGTTGCCATACGGGTTCTCCGGGCCGTGCGGCAGCGCCACCGAGTCGCATTCATAGACGGTGTTCTGGGGGCCATCAACCATCATGTCCAGCCTCACGCAGAAGATGTGCTGGTGGTTGGGACCGTAGACCTGGGGGGCGACCAGGGTGCCGTGGGCCGGTTTCTGTCCCTCGGGCAGTGCGCCGTTGGAGATCACGCCGGTCAGCTTGACCTCGTACTCGATGGTGCCGTCCTGGTAGAGGTACCAGAAGTAGCCGTACTCGTAGTTTCCGACGGTGGCGATCATCGAAATCACCAGCCGCCGTGAGCGCCGGACTTCGGCCTTGCCGGTCCGCCAGTCGGTGTGCTTCCACGACATGCCGTGGTCTTCCTCGTGCATGCAGATCGCGTTCTTGATCAGCTGCGCGTGGCCGTCGTTGTCGTTGAGGTAGGCGTCGAAGTAGTAGATCTCGCCCAGGCAGTCGCAGCCCAGCTCCAGGCTGTTGGCCAGCACCCCGATGCCATATTCGCCCATGTCGAAGACGTTCTTACGGTAGTGCGCCGGATTCGGATCGCCGTAGGGGATGAACATTTCCGCGAGCGATGCGCGGTAGATGACCGGCCGGGACGTTCCCCGGTCCTGGTAGCGCACCAGGTAAAGGACCAGCCCCTCGCGGGGGGTAAAGCCAACCTGGAACCGCCATTTCTGCCACCGCACCTCGCGCCCGTCGACCGTGAAGCTGGTGCCTTCCGGCTGGGTGATCTCCACCCGCTTCAGATCCTGGCGGGGACCGTCGGGGAAATGCGGTACGTTTCCCGCCTCGCGGATCCCTTCGGCGGTGTAGTTGCCGCTGCGGGGCGGCAGGGGGACCACCCCGTGGTCCTCGATATCCACGACTTCCATGCGGTCGAGATCGAAGCGGAGGATCAGGCCCTCCACCGGGCGGGCGTATCCGTTGTCGTCGGGGTCCCCCTCGCGCACCCAGGTCAGCGGCCGAAGGAACCGGCCCTGGCCGGCCGCGTCGTCGGGGCCGCCGTAGCCCACCGACCAGGGGTCGATCATCGCCATGTCGAAGTCGGTGACGCCACGTCGGCGCATCGCCTCCTGCCAGCGGGCGTCCTTTTTGACCGCTGCCTCGGTGGCCAGGAACTCTTCGAGCATGACCGCCGGCTGGACATCGGGCACCTCCCGCCACAGGCGCACCTCGCCGGCGCTGATCGAGACCACCGCCTCGTAGGTCCTGCATTCGGCCCGTTCCCGAATGACGATATGGGCCTCGCGTTCGAACGCGTCGCCCGGCCGGTGGGCCAGGACCGCGTCCTTGGCCGGCTCCCGCAGCGTGACGTAGACGAAGCGCGCGCTCGCGGCCAGGCCGCGGTCCTGCTTGAGGATCCGGCAGGCGGCTTCGATCTCCTCCGCGGTCAGCGGGTCCAGCGGATGCCGCAGCCCCACCGTGGCATGCTCAGCCGTCTTCATCAATCCGCTCCTTCCCCGGCTCCCGAAGACGGACACTCGCTCCGGGCGACGGGCGTCATGCCGCCGCCACAGCGAGGTTGGCGGGAGCGGCCGTTTCCTCCCGGTCTTACCTCAAGACAAATTGGTACGTCAAGGGGATGAATTCATACCTTCTCGGCGCTGAGGGTACGGCGGTTACTTAGCATGAGGGTGTGACCGGGAACGTCAGCATGACCGGCCCAGGGCGATCCGGCGCCGCCGCCGCCCCGCTGCGCCGGACGCCCTTGTACGCACAGGCCGAGAAGGTGCTAGAGGACCTGCTGGTGCACCGACGGTACCGGATCGGTGACCGCATCCCCCCGGAAGCGGATCTGGTGCGGAGCCTGGGCGTCTCCCGGGCGACGATCAGGACAGCGGTAGGGCGACTGGTCAGTCGCGGGTTACTGGTCAGGCGCCAGGGCAGCGGCACCTTCCTCGCCCGGCTCCCCGAGCGGAGCGAGCAGCCGAGCCCGGTAGGGATCAAGCTGGGCAGCGGCGTCGCCCAGTTCGGAAGGCTGGAGACCTACACCAGCATCGCCGAACGACTCGGGCTCAAGGCCGACAGCGAGCAGTTGCGCGTGGAGGCTGCTCGCACGACCCGTGAAGAGGCCGAGGCGCTCGAGCTTCCCATCAACGCTGCGGTCACCCGCGTCTCCCGCGTCCTGCTCCTCGATGGTGAGGCCGCAGCGTGGATGATCGACGTGCTCCCGGCGGACGTGATCCCTGCCGGGAAGGTCACCGAGCGCCTCTCCTCCCACCAGATGGTGCTTGACCTGCTGTTGGATGAGGGAATCCCGGTCGCCTTCAGCGAGGTAGAGGTCAGCACCGCGCTGCTCGACCCCGGCCAGCCGCCCGGAACGCTCCTTGGGCTAGGTCAGCCGACGGCAGCGCTCATGCTGACGGAGACCATGTACCTCGACGGCGCTGTTTCTGCCGAAGGCCGTCCCGTGCAATGGAGCCGGAACTTTTTCCTCCCCGGCACGCTCAGCCTCCGCCTGGTCCGCGACACCCCAGCCAACCGCGACCCGGCCATCGTCCTCCAGCTGTTCGCGGACAGTTGAGCGGCACAGGCCCCCGCACTCAGCGCGTGACTGCCGTTTGGCCGGTATTCGGCCGGGTGATGGCGCGCCAGCAAGCGTCGGCGATCTGGCTGAGCTGTTCTTCGGTCAGCTCGGTCCCGCCGGCCGCGAGCCGTACGGCCGGGCTCAGTCCGAGCTCGTAGATCACCTCCAGCGGCAGCGGCAGCAGCCAGGCGGCGGCATCGGGTGCCGCCGCCTGCGCCACCAGCGGGTCGCCGTCGGCGATCACCGCCTCGTGCGCTGCGCTGCGATACGGCGAGTGGTCGACCTGCACCAGGAAGCGGGCGTGATCGGGATTCGCCTTCAGGTGACGGTAGCTGGCCAGCCAGATGCCGCGAAAACGCGCGGCGGCCTCCGCGGTCGGGTCGAGGCCAGTCGTGGCGGCCGCGGCGAGCTTCGCCTTCGTCTCGCGGTAAGCGGCGAGCACCACTTCATCCTTGGACGCATAGTGGGTGTAGGCGGTACCGGTCGCCACGCCGGCCTCGCTAGCGACGGCGCTCATCGACGCGCCGTGAAAGCCGTTGCGCGCGACCAGCGTGCGCAGCGCGCCGCGCACGGCGGCGGCGCGGTCCACCGGCGGGACCGTCACGCTGCCGCCGCGGCGCGCACGTCGATCGCGATTCCGGTCTCGCGCTCGGAGACCTCCCACAGCACCGCGATGGCCTTGTGCAAGCCGACCGTGCGCACGATCGGCTTGCGCACCGGCGGCCCGCTGTTGCCGAACAGCGGGCCGTAGAACTCGCCGCCCTTGGCCGCGGGGTCGGTCGCCGCCCGCAGCTGCGACAGCGCTCCGTCGGCCGGAGACATCCCGGTGCGGCGGGCCAGGAACTCGAAAAACCGCTGGCTCGTGCCGCCGCCGGTCAGCTGCACGCTGACCGCCTGCAGGTCGGTGTTCGACAGTCCCGGATGCGCGATAAGGCTGGCCGTGCTCGCGCCCGCCTTCGCCAGCTCGCGCTGAAGTCCCAGGCCGAAGTGGAAGTTCGCCAGCTTGGCCTGGCCGTAGGCGCGCCACGGCCGGTAGCGGCCGTGAAGGTGCGGGTTGGCCGGGTCGACGGCACGGCCCATGAGATGGGCCGTGCTGGTCACGGTGACGATCCGCGCGCCGCGCGTGCGCAGCAGCGCGGGCAGCAGCAGCCCGGTCAGCGCCCAGTGCCCCAGATGGTCCACTCCGAACTGCATCTCGAAGCCGTCAGCGGTCTTGGCCTCGGGGATCCCCATCACCCCGGCGTTATTGATCAGGAGGTCGATGCTCGTGTGCGCGGCCGTGATCTGCTCGGCCGCGGCACGGACCGACGCCTGCGAAGCGAGGTCCAGCGCCACCAGCTCCAGCGCGGCATCCGGCGCGCTGGAGCGGATCTCGTCGACCGCGGCCGCCGCCTTCTTCTGGTTGCGTACCGCCATCACGACACGCGCGCCTTTCGCCGCCAGCTGCCGCGCGGTCTCCAGCCCGAGCCCGCCGTTGGCTCCGGTCACGACGGCTGTGCGGCCATGCTGGTCAGGGATGTCTGCTGCGCTCCAGGCCACGATGACCTCCTGAGTGAATGTTCATTCGAGCGGCTTCACCGTATCACGCGTCCCAGGCGCGGCCTGGCTGACGGGCGAGGGCTTGCGATTGTCGACCACATAGCCACGGCCGCGGCAAGCCCCCACGAAAGCCGCAAACCGGTACAGAGCGCTGCTGGCACGCGCGCTGATGCAAGCCCGACGGCGGATCTCTAGCGCTGCGCGGCCGGGGCGTGCGGCTTGATTGCCAGCACGTAGATGGCGAAGATCACGGGTCCGATGACGAGCGACAGCCGGGTCCACCTGGGCGCGCTGCGCCAGCCGAACCCGGCGACGAGCATGGCAGGCATGGTGATAACCGGGATGACCAGCAGGCCGACAAAGCAAATGATCACAGCGACTGTAGCCGCGCGCTTGCTGCTGAGCGCGCCTTTGGGAATAACTGCCACGCCATGAGCGTAACTCCGCCTTCGCTCCTGGCATAGAGAGAAGTGGCCGTCAGCGAATGAAATCCAGCTAGGAAACTTACTGGTTACAATGCCACCACAGCTGTCCCTTCTGGTGTCGTCTCGGCCGGCCTTTCCCCAGGGCATCGTGCCTGCGTCAACGCTCGATGCACTGAAAGTTGCGGCGCAACTAGGGCGGCAGCGGAGCGTTCTCGAACAGCGTTATCCTGTCGGCCCACATCACGGGCGCCCTGGCGGCTGCTGGTGGCAATGCGAACGGTGGGATCTCGTCTTTCTGAGGAGGAAGATTCCGGTCTTAGAAAGTGCTGAGGCTAAAATGGCCACTGCGAAAGTGCCGCGGCAGAAAGGCGGACGGCGCGCGCGTACGAAGCGGTCCGGCGGTCGGCCTGAAAGCGACCGCCCGCGGCGCGGCTCGCGCCCCCCGCCCGCCCGGTCGGCGACCGTGGCGTGCGGGCCACGGGAGGCGATACGGCCGGCTCGGCGGTAGATGAGACTGTTCGGGCGCAAATGTCTGTGCCAGGATGATCACATGAGCCAGACGGTTTCCAGGTCCGCGACCGGATTGCGGCGCGACGCCATCGGACTGCGCGAGGTGCTGTTCCAGAGCATCACCGAAATGGCGCCGGGCGCCGCCATCGCCGCGTCGATCGTCGCGGGAGTGGGCTACGCCGGCGGTTCGCTGCCGCTGGCGGTGCTGCTCGCGCTGGTCGCGTCGCTGCTGTCAGCGTCAAGCGTCGGGCAGCTCGCGCGCCAGCTGCCAGCGTCTGGCTCGCTCGCGACGTACGCGGCCCGCGGGCTGCACCCCTCGGTGGGCTTCCTCACCGCGTGGGGGTATGTGCTCACCGGGATACTGGTACCGCCGCTCGTTCTGCTCCAGCTGGGCTTTACCACGGCGGCCACGCTCAACCAGGAGTTCTCCGGCTACCCGGCTAACCTGTGGTGGCCGTGGTCGCTGGCCGGGGCGGTGATCGTGCTGGCGGCGGGGTTCTACGGGATCAGGACGTCGGCCCGGCTGGGCACCACGCTCGGCGTGTTCGAGATCGGGGTGTTCGTGGTGCTGGCGGTGTTCTTCGTCGTGCACGCCGGGCACCACAACACGCTGTCGGTGTTCGGCACGGGGTACACGCCGAAGGCGTACCACGGGATAACCGGGGTGATCGCGGCCTCGGTGTACACGGTGCTCGCGTTCGCCGGCTTCGAGGGCGCCGCGCCGCTGGCCGAGGAGTCACGCAATCCCGGGCGGACCGTGCAGCGCGCCGTGGTGTACTCCGCGCTCGGCATCGGCGTGTTGTACGTGTTCACCACGTACGCGGCCGCCGTGGCGTTCGGGCCGAACAAGTTCGTAAACTTCGGTGCCGCGGGCGCGTCGTCGTGGCAGGGCCTGGCACGGACGTGGTACGGGCTGTTCTGGTTCTTCGTGTTCCTCGCGATCGTGAACTCGACGATCGCGAACGCGAACGCGGGCACGAACATCGCTTCGCGCATCGGTTTCGCGATGGGGCGGATCAGGGCGTTCCCGCACGTCCTGGCCATGGTGCACGCCCGCTTCCGGTCTCCGTGGGTGGCGGTAGGCACAACGTTCGCGACCACCGTGGCGATCACGCTCGGGCTTGGGCTCGCCTACAACCCGGTGAGCGCGTTCGCGATGGTGGGCACCGGTATCGTGATCTTGCAGGTCGCGGTCTACATCATCGCGAACGCCGCCTGCATCGGGTACTTCGGCAACTCGTCGTGGCGGCGCGCGGCCGGCCACCGGTGGAATCCGCTGTTGCACCTGGTGATCCCGGTTCTCGGCATCGTCGCGTTCGTGCCGGTGTGGCTCGCCGCGGCCGGCATCCACGCGTTCTCGTGGGTCGCGCCGCTCACCGCGCCGTCCTCGTACATGGGGCCTGGCGTGGGTGGCTGGATGGTCGCCGGGCTGATCTACCTCGTGTACCTGTACCGCAAGCACCCGCGGCGGATCGCCGAGGTGGGGCTGGTTCATCTCGATGCGCCGGCCGCGGAAGAAGAAGTGCCCGTCTAACGCCGGTTAACTCTCCGAACGTGAGCGGGTCTTAGGCCCGCGCTTCCAGGGTGGTCTTGAGCCAGGCGGATGCAGCGCATCGGGCCAGTAAAGCAGGCGGTAGATGCGCCGGATCGTGCTCGTGCCCAAGCCCGGGTCATTACGGGGCGCCGAAGATGGAGCGCAACCCGCGGGAGAGGACCAGCGGCGGGACCGTGATGTGGAACTCGCCGGGGAAGGTCTCGCTGCGGAGGTTCAGCGCTGGGTATCGCCGCCGTTGCAGCCGCCCGACCATGCGGGCCATGTCGGCGACCATGTCTATGTACCGCGCGCCGGTCTTGGCCCGCTCATCGGGCGGCATGTGCTGGGATTCGCGCAGGCGGCCCTCGTGGGTCTCGTCCGCGCCGATGCCGAAGTACACCGTCGCGGCGAGGTCGTCATGCTCTTGCGCATAGCGCTCCTCGAGCGCGAAGATCGCGTCGTTATCCCACCATAGTGACGGGCTGCCGATGATGTAGCTGCGGAAAGCGGCGGGCTCGCGGAGCAGGGCGTAGGTGCCGAACAGGCCGCCTAGGGAGTGACCGAAGTACAAGGCCTCAGCCGGGTCGGCGCCGTAGTTCCGGCCAGCCCAGGGCATGAGTTCTTCGGTGATGAACGCGAGCATCGCGGCCGCGCCGCCCATGACGTGCATGTGCGGAAAGAGCCTGGCGAAGGAGGGATCCGATGTCGGCGTGAGGTCCCTGGTGCGAACCGGAATGGTCTCGGCGATGGCTCCGGCGCGGTAGCCGATGCCCACGACCAGCAGCGGCGGGAGATGCCGCCTCAGCTGCATGCTCCTGATCAGGTCAACCGCCAGCCCGAAGTAGCCGTTCGCGTCCGTCAGGTACAGCACAGCCGGACTGACCGCTGGCGCTGCGGGCAGCGTCCCGCAGTGACCCACGAAGATCTTAAACTCGGTCTCGGCCCGCGCCGACCAAAGGTAATGCACCTCCGTGTCCGCCAGCGGCGAGAGGTCATTGTCCACGACAAGACACTAACGGCTGTGCGTCAAGGGCGTCCTGGATGGCAACGTTCGCACCGACAGGCCAGCCGAGGCCGCGTGCACAGGTCTGTGCACGCGGCCTCATCTGGCTGCCCGGCCATTTCACTGCTGGTTTACGCCTTCGATGAGATAAGGATCCGGCGGTGCTGATCCGGCTCGGTGACGGGCTGGTCCTGGTCTTGCGCCTTGTGGCCCCGCGCCTGACGGCTTGGGCCGGTGAGCTGGACGTGCGCCGACGCGACTGGCCAGGGATAGGTGACGATCATGAACATGAGACTGGTCCTTTCTGGTTGCCTCCGACTGGCTCCCCTTCAGGATGGCCGTTCGGGGGCCGCAGACCATCGGCTGAAGAGCGGACTGGCGATGCCGGCGGGGTCGTAAATCGGCAGGGGGTCCGGGTGAACGTACGCGTCATCGCTTACGGCCCAGCGCCGGTGCTGGTTTCACCTGGGGAATGGTGGAGGACACTGACGTGATCACGAGCGACTGTCGGACCGGCGTGTGATGCTGGCGTCGTGGTCGTTACGTTTGACGCCGAGTTGTGGATATGGGAGGCGCGGAGTGCTGATACCTGGATCTTCGTGAGCCTGCCCGTCGGCGTCTCCGAGGAGATCGGTGACCTGGCTGAGGGGCGGCTTCGGGGCTTCGGTTCGCTGCGGGTGCGGGCCACGATCGGCGGCAGCCGGTGGCGGACATCGATCTTCCCTGACGGCCCGCGTAACTGCTACAGGCTGGGCATCAAGAGCGCGATCCGCAAAGCCGAGGGGCTGGAAGCCGGTGACACCGCCACCGTGACCGTCGAGCTCATCGACTTCTGAGCAGCTTCAACGGCGCTCCGCTCAGTGATCCGGACCCGGCCCAGCTACCAGATCAACGCCACATGACGAGGGACCAGTAACACTTCGTAACGACCGAGGGGTCATACCGTGATAGGTGGATCATCGCCGCCCGAGTTCGATGGCTGGTTTGCAGGGCCGGCCCCCTATCCCGTTCGAACGGGAAACACTGTCCGGCCGCTCATTGATGGCGAGCCCGCGTTCCGGCGTATCTGTGAGGCGATCGAGTCGGCCCGCTCCAGCGTCTGGACGACGGTGACTTTTCTGTGGGATGCCTTCGAGATGCCGGACGGGCATGGATCCTTTTTTGACGTCCTGGGTCGTGCGGCCAGGCGTGGCCTCGACGTGCGCGCCATCTTCTGGCGGCCCGGCGAGGAGATGGCGAAGTTGAGGAAGAACGCGTTCTGGGGCTCAGCGGGGCACCTCGCTCGGCTCGAAGCGGCCGGATCACGCATCCTCGCCCGGTGGGATCGATCGCCCTCGGGGTATTGCCAGCACCAGAAAAGCTGGCTCATCGATGCGGGTCATGCCGGAGCGGTGGCGATCGTCGGTGGCATCAACCTGAATCCCCATTCCGTGGTCGCTCCCGGCCACCACGGTCAAGGGCATAACCATGACGTCTACGTGGAACTCTCCGGTCCGTCGACCATGGACGTCCACCACAACTTCGTTCAGCGGTGGAACAATGCCAGTGAGCGCGACCGAGGTGATGGACTATGGGGCGAAGCCGCGGCCGGCTCCCTGCCGGCCGTTCTCACCGAGCCTCGCCCGCAGGGTTCAAGCGTGGTCCAGATCCAGCGCACGATGCCGAACGGCCATCACCATGACGGCTCCCCACGCCCAGCGGGCCCGCCAGCCGAGACGACGATCTTCGACCAGTACCGGGTCGCCATCGCCGCCGCACGGCGCTCGATCTATATCGAGAATCAGGCGCTCGACGTCACGGTCATCCTCGAATGGCTTCGCGAGGCACTCGAGCGCGATGTCGAAGTTGTTGTCGTGCTGCCCTGCAAGCCGGAGCCCATCTGCTATGAGCCGCAGACCTGGCTTAACGCGTTCGCGGACCTTGCTGCCCACGAGAACTTCACCCTCGCGGGACTCGCCGGGACCGGCGCCCGCGGCGACCGGCACGGCGTCTACGTCCACAGCAAGCTGATGCTCATCGACGACCAGTGGGCAACGATCGGCTCATGCAACCTGCACGCCGCGTCCTTGTTCCGCAACGCGGAGCTGAACGCCTCCTTCTGGGATCCCGTCATCGTCCGGCAATTGCGCTGCCAGCTCTTCGCAGAACACATCGGTCAGACAACCGAGGACCTCGGCACGGCGGCGGCACACAGGCGCTTCGGGCGGGTCGCCCGACAGAACCGTCTCCGCTGGGATGCCGGTGCAACCTGGCAAGGACTCGCGTTCAGCCTTGATCCCGCCGATTATGCCCGGCAGAGATTCGTCAGCTGACTCGACAGCGGGACCTGGAATTGTTGCGTCGGGAGCGTGCCCACCGACTGGGCCTATTCCAGGGCAGAAGGAAGGGGATTCATGGTCGATCCGACCACGCGCGGGCGGCGCGCCATCGACCGGTTCCGCGAGCAGATGCCGCTGGCCAAGCCGGTGGACGACCTGATCGGCCGTACGCTGCTGGGCGCCGACCCGGCCCTCACCGCCACGCTCGCCGCCAACAGGCAAGCGCGCCTTGTCCCCCATGACGTCGCGCCCAACCAGGGCAAGCTGCTCGAGCTCCTGGTCCGTGGCTCCGGCGCCACCAGGGTTCTGGAGATCGGTACGCTAGGCGGCTACAGCACGATCTGGCTCGCCCGCGGGGCGGGGCCGGCCGGCCGGGTGATCACGATCGAGCAGGACCCGCGCCACGCGGCGGTCGCCCTGGACAACCTGCGCCGCGCCGGCGTCGCCGACCTGGTTGATGTGCGGGTAGGCGCGGCCCTGTCCGTCCTACCGGACGTCCTGCGCGGCTCGGACCAGAAGTTCGATTTCGTTTTCATCGACGCCGACAAGGAAAACGACGTCAGCTACATGCAATGGGCGATCCGGCTGAGCCGTCCCGGTGCGATGATCTTGGTCGATAACGTAGTCCGGTTCGGCGGCGTGCTGGACCCCGACGCTGCCCCGGAGGATCCCGGTGCCCGTGGGAGCCGCGATCTCCTGGAATTTCTGTCGACTGCGCCAGGCATCGACTGCACCGCCATCCAGACCGTTGGCGAGAAGGGCTGGGATGGCTTTGTGCTGGCGGTGGTCGTCGGCGACTGACTGGCCGACAGCACGTCTGGCCGCTGCCGGAGGCCTCGCTGGGGGTGCTGGCGGGTGCTAGGCGTGGCGCGCGGCCTGTTGAGCGAGTTGCACTCTGGAGGTGAGGCCGAGCTTGCCGTACATGTGGGTGAGGTGCGTTTGCACGGTGCGCGGCGACACGAAGAGCCGGGCCGCGATCTCCTTGTTGGCAAGCCCTTCGGCGACCAGGCGGGCTACCTCGCGTTCGGCCGGAGTTAGCGACAGCCATCCGACGGCAGGCCGGTTGCGCTCCCCGCGGCCGCGCAGGGCGTAGCTCGCCGCGTCGTCAAAGGTGAGGGCGGCGCCCTCGTCCCAGGCCTCGTCGAAAGCCGCCTCACCCATGGCCGCGCGAAGCGCGCTGACCGCGGCGTCGTAGCCGCTCTGGTGCAGTGCGAAACGCTGGTAGCCGATGCTCCGCCGGAGGGCGTCGGCCGCGCCGAACAGTCGCGCTGCCTTGTCGCGGTCGTCGGCGCCGGCCGACAGGCCGCCCAGGCACTCGAGCGCGTCGATGATCCCGGTCCGCGATTCGATGTCGCGCCCGATGGTGAGCGCCTGGTACGCGTCGTCGTGGCCTGGGCCAAAGTCGCCCGTGGCGGTGGCCACGCGCGCGCTGGCCAGCAGCGCGCACATCAGCTGGTGCCTCATGCCCAGCCTGGTGGCGGTGGCGACGGCTTGCTCGGCGTGCTGGCGGGCGGCGCGGAG
>DASYXX010000662.1:0-2142 GCA_035934395.1 Streptosporangiaceae bacterium | reverse complement strand
GACCATGCGCGGGATCGGCTCGGTCCCGCCCAACGTGGCCGCGATCTGCCAGCTGACCTGGGAGTGCGCGTCGGGTCCGCGCGGTCCGAACGAGCACGCGACCGCGGCCGGCTACAGCGTGATCGCCCAGGCGTTCCGGCGCGCCGACCGCGGCTGAGCCGCCGCGTCCGCGCGTCGCATCAGGCCGCGCTAGCCACAGTCCTGCGCCGTTTGTCCGTTTTCGCGGCGCAGGCGCGGCCCTGGCAAACGGGGTGGATGGCCCGGCGACCCGGTTCTATTCGGGTCGACGGGCCATCCACCCCATTGGTTCCGGCGGCAGGTCAGCCGGAGATCTCCTCGGCCACGGCCAGCCAGCGGTCCTCCAGGCCGGCCTTCTGCTCCTGGACGGCCCGCAGCTGGGCGGCGAGCTCGATCAGCCTGGCGTAGTCGCTGGCGTTTTCGGCCAGCGCCGCGCTCAGCTCGGCCTCCTGCCCTGACACCCGGTCGAGCTGGCGTTCCAGCCGGTCGAGCTCCTTCCTGGCGGCCCGCTGCCGCGCCGCGGCGGAGGCCGGAGAGCCGGGCGCGGAGGCCGGCCGGGCCGCTGTGTCTCCCGCTCGCCTCTGGGGCGCCCTGTGCCCCTTCCGGCTCGCGCTGCTGCGCTGCCGGTCGATGCGGTCCAGGTACTCCTCGACCCCGCCGGGCAGGTACGGCAGCGCCCCGTCGATCAGCGCCACCACGTGGTCGGTGACCCGCTCCAGGAAGTACCGGTCGTGGCTGACCACGACCAGCGAACCCGGCCAGCCGTCCAGCAGGTCCTCGAGCTCGGTGAGCGTGTCGATGTCGAGGTCGTTCGTCGGCTCGTCGAGCAGCAGCACGTTCGGCTCATCGAGGAGCACCATCATCAGCTGCAGTCGCCTGCGCTCGCCGCCGGACAGCTCGGCCACGGGGACCCACTGCCGGTCGCCGCGCAGGCCGAGGCGGTCGAGCAGCCGGCCGACGGAGATCTCGCGGTCGCCGATCCGGACCGAGCGCCGTACCTGCTCGGCGGCCTCGAGCGCGCGCAAGCCCGGGTCGATCGCGGGCGGCTCCTGGGTCAGAAAGCCGATCCGGACGGTCTTGCCGCGCACCACCCGGCCATCGACCGCGATCGCGTCCGACCCCGTCGCGTTACGGGTAATGGTCTTGGGCAGGTCTCCCGCGAGCAGCCGGAGCAGCGTGGTCTTGCCGCTGCCGTTCACGCCCACGACGCCGACGCGCTCGCCGGGCCCGAGCCGCCACGTCACGTCGTCAAGCAGCGCCCGCTCCCCGGCGCGCACGGTCGCGTCCTCGACCTCGATGACCGTCTTGCCGAGCCGGGCGGTGGCCAGCCGGGACAGCTCCACGCCGTCGCGCGGCGCGGGCTCGCCCTCGATCAGCGCGGCGGCCGCGTCGATGCGGAACTTCGGCTTGCTGGTCCTGGCCGGCGGCCCGCGGCGGAGCCAGGCCAGCTCCTTGCGCAGCAGGTTGCGGCGGCGCTGATCGGCGGCCTCGGCGATCCTGGCGCGCTCGGCCCTGGCCAGCACGTACGCGGAGTAGCCGCCCTCGTAGGAGTGCACGCGCCCATCGCCGACCTCCCAGGTCCGCTCGGTCACGGCGTCGAGGAACCAGCGGTCGTGCGTCACCACCACGAACGCCCGCCCGTGATCGCGCAGGTACCCGGCCAGCCAGCGGATGGCCTCGATGTCGAGATGGTTGGTCGGCTCGTCGAGGAGCAGCAGGTCGTGGTCGCCCCGCAGCAGCGCGGCCAGCGCGACCCGGCGGCGCTCGCCCCCGGACATGCGCTCCGCCCGGGCGCTCAAGTCGATACCCGAGAGGAGCGCGGCGATGACCGAGCGGCTGCGCAGGTCGGCCGCCCATTCGTGCTCGGGCAGCGAGCCGAACACGAGCTCCCGCACCTCGCCGGCCAGGTCTTCGGCTCGCGGAGCTCGCTCCACAGGCAGACCTTGAAGGGGGGTCGTCCCCACTAGGCCTAGGGGAACTCCGGCCTGGGGAAGGTAGCCGAGCCGCAGGCCGCGGGCGCGGGTGGCGCGCCCGGAGTCCAGCTCGGCCCGGCCGGCGAGCGCCTCGAGCAGCGTCGTCTTGCCCGCGCCGTTGCGGCCGACGACGCCGATCCGGTCGCCGGCG
>DASYXX010000646.1:0-2640 GCA_035934395.1 Streptosporangiaceae bacterium | reverse complement strand
GTCCGCGGGTCCGGCACCGGACGCGCCGCCGCCTCCCGGGGCGCCAGCACCCGCTGGTTCCGCACGGCGGCGACCTCGGGCGCGCGGCGCAGCGACACGGCCCGGCGAACTCCGAACGCGAACGCCGTCACGCGCAGCAGCGGCGCGCCTAGGCCCGCCGATATCCCCCGCGCCAGGCCCGCGAGGGCCGACACGTGCCCGGACAGCTCGGCCATGTTGGCCGTGACCTCGTCCATGCTCGCCGTAATCGAGTCGGTCCGCGCGAGCTGCTCGTTGGTCCGGCTGACCGCTGCCTCCGCCTGCTCGATGAGGGAGCTGGCCCGGCCGGAGTAGTCGCTCAGGATCCGGTTAGCGCGGGAGATCAGCCCGGCGAGCCTGAGCAGCACGAACACAAGGGCGCACACTCCCACGGCGAAGAACCCCGCCGCGATCAGCGCAGCCAGCTCCGCCGCGCTCACCTGCGGGTACGCCTTCGCGCCCGTGCCTGGTCTGTCATCTGCCCGACCCTATCGCCTGCACGACGGCGTGCGGGCCAGGAAGCCCTATCGCTGCTCGCCCGGCGACGGGGGCGGCGGCTCGTCGCCGTCGCCGCCCAGCCCGAGGATCGACCTGATCCGCTCGGACCGCTCCGCGTACCTGGCCTCGGCGCCGTGCCGTGAGGGCTCGTAGTACCTGCGCCCGGCGACCGCGTCGGGCGCGTAGGCCTGGGCGACCACGCCCTCGGGAAAGTCGTGCGGGTACAGGTAGCCGCGCCCGTGCCCGAGCCGCGCCGCGCCGCGGTAGCTGGAGTCCCGCAGGTGCGCGGGCACCGAGCCGGCCAGCCCGGCCTGGATGTCGGCCTGCGCGGCGCCGATCGCGCGGACCACCGAGTTGGACTTCGGCGCCAGCGACAGGTGGATCACCGCCTGCGCGAGGTTGATCCTTGCCTCGGGCAGCCCGACGAACTCGACCGCCTGCGCGGCCGCGGTCGCCACCTGCAGCGCGGACGGGTCGGCCATCCCGACGTCCTCGCTGGCGTGAACGATCAGCCGGCGGGCGATGTAGCGCGGGTCCTCGCCGGCCTCGATCATGCGCGCCAGGTAGTGCAGGGCGGCGTCGGCGTCGCTGCCCCTGATGCTCTTGATGAACGCGCTGATCACGTCGTAGTGCTGGTCACCATCCCGGTCGTAACGCACGGCGGCCCGGTCGACCGCGCGCTCCAGGCTCTCCAGGTCGATGACGGAGCCCTCCCGCAGCCCGAGCGCGGCCGCCTCGAGGTAGGTCAGGGCCCGCCGCGCGTCGCCCCCGGCGACCCGGATCAGCTGCTCGGCCACGCCGTCGCCCAGGGTCACGGCGCCGCCGAGGCCGCGCTCGTCGGCGAGCGCCCGGTCGATCACGACGCGCAGGTCATCGTCGCCGAGCGGCTGCAGGGTGAGCAGCAGCGACCGGGACATCAGCGGTCCGATCACCGAGAACGACGGGTTCTCCGTGGTGGCGCCGATGAACGACACCCACCGGTTCTCCACCGCCGGGAGCAGCGCGTCCTGCTGGGCCTTGTTGAACCGGTGTACCTCGTCGATGAACAGGACGGTCTGGGTACCGGTCAGCCCGAGCTCGGTGCGGGCCGTGTCGATGGCCGCGCGCACGTCCTTGACCCCCGCCGAGACCGCGGACAGCTCCACGAAGCGCCTGCGGGTGACCCCGCTGATCACGTAGGCGAGGGTGGTCTTCCCGGTCCCAGGCGGGCCCCACAGCAGCAGCGACATCGGGGCGTCGTGCTCGGCGAGCTTGCGCAGCGGCGACCCGGCGCCGGTGAGCTGCGGCTGCCCGATAACCTCGTCGAGGGTCCGGGGCCGCATCCGTACGGCCAGCGGCGCGGCCGCGGCGGCCGCCTCGTCGGCGGCCGCGTCAAACAGGCTGTCCCGCTGGGACGTCTCTGCTCTGGCCACGCATTGACACTATCCGCCAGCGGTCGGTTACTGCACCAATGCGACATCGGTGCCGTTGCCAGCCCGTCACGACGGGGGCGGGATCACGTCGATCCCGGCCTCCTTGCGCTGCTCGGCGGTGATCGGCGTCGGCGCCCCGGTCAGCGGGTCGAGACCGGACGCGGCCTTGGGGAACGCGATCACCTCGCGGATCGAGTCACGGCCGGCCAGCAGCATCAGCAGCCGGTCCCAGCCGAACGCTATGCCCCCGTGCGGGGGCGGCCCGAACCGCAGCGCGTCCAGCAGGAAGCCGAACTGCGACCTGGCCTCCTCCCGGGACAGCCCGATGACGTCGAACACCCGCTGCTGCATATCCGGCCGGTGGATCCGGATCGACCCGCCGCCGATCTCGGTGCCGTTGCAGACGATGTCGTAGGCATCGGCCAGCGCCCCGCCGGGCTCGGTCGCGAACTTGTCCGCCCATTCCGGCAGCGGCGCGGTGAACGGGTGATGCACCGCCGTCCAGCCCCCCTCGCCGTCCTCCTCGAACATGGGCGCATCCACCACCCAGGTGAACGCCCACGCCGACGGGTCGATCAGGCCGCACCGATGGCCGATCTCCAGCCGCGCCGCGCCGAGCACCTCGCGCGCCTCGCCCGCGGGCCCGGCGGCGAAGAACACGCAGTCCCCCGGGCCCGCGCCGGTCGCGGCGCCCAGCCCGGCCCGCTCGGCC
>DASYXX010000617.1:0-3283 GCA_035934395.1 Streptosporangiaceae bacterium | reverse complement strand
CGCCGGCGTCGGTGAGCTGCACGAAGCAGAACCTGACCCCGAGGCCTGCGTACCAGCTGCGGACCACAGCGGTCTCGGGCAGCGAGAGTGCCCGGGCGACCGCGGCCGCCGGCGGCGATTCCCGCGCGGTCTCCCGGTCGGGGGACCAGAGTTGGAGCCGCGCGGTGCGGCCGTCGGTGACGACCGTGACCGGGCCGATCCCTTCCTCGAGGACGAACCGCCGCTCGGCCCCGGCGCCCGTCCCGTCCAGGCTCGCCAGGACGGCCGCGGTGCCCACGGTCGGGTGGCCGGCGAACGGCAGCTCGGCGCGCGGGGTGAAGATCCGCACCCGGCAGGTATGGGCGGGATCGAGGGGCGGCAGCACGAACGTGGTCTCGGCGAAGTTGAACTCCCGGGCCAGCTGCTGCATGGTCGCGTCGCTGATGCCCTCCGCGCTCGGGAACACCGCCAGCTGGTTCCCGCCGAAGGCCCGGTCGCTGAACACGTCGACGATCGTGAAGTCGAGGCTCATGGTCACACCGCTATCGCGTCGAACTCGACGGCCGCGCCCAGCGGCAGCGCGGCGACCCCGATCGCGGTGCGCGCGGGATACGGGGCCTGGAAGTGCGTGCGGTACACCTCGTTCATGGCCGCGAAGTCGGCCATGTCGGTGAGGTAGACGCCCACCCGGACGACGTCGTCCAGTCCCTTGCCGGCCGCCTCCAGCACCGCGGCGAGGTTGCGGAGGGCCTGGTCGGCCTGGCGGGCCACGTCGCCGTCGATGAGCGCGCCGGTGGCCGGGTCCTGCGCCACCTGGCCGCTCACGAACAGGGCGCCGCCGCCGCGGGTGGCCGGCGAGAACGGGCCGACCGGCGCCGCGAGCTTGTCGCTGGTAACGGGGTTACGGGTCATGGTCGCTGACTCCCTCTCTGAGGCGCTCGCTGCTGTCCAGCAGCCGGTCCAGCCGGATGAGCAGGTCACGAAGGTCCGTGTCGCCGAACTCCGCGGCGACCTTCCGCTGCACCTGCTCCCACGCGGGGCGGCCGTCCGCGAGCTTGCGCTGGCCGAGGCTGGTCACCCGCAGCTGCCGCCGGCGCCGGTCGGACCCGGCCGTGGCCTCGACGAGCCCGGCGCTGACCAGCGGTGCCACCTCACGGGTGCACGTCGTGCGCTCCATCGCCAGCCGCCCGGCGAGCTCGCTGACCGACAGCGGCCCCTCCGCGGCCAGCCGGGACAGGATGCTGTACCCGGTGACCCGCAGCCCAGCCCGGGACAGCGCGCGGTCGTAGAGCCTGGCGACGGAACGCGTAGTCATCCGCAGCGCGGTGCACACGCACGCGGTTTGCGGCCGCTGCCCGTCGGCCCGCTCCAGGCCGCCCGCCCGCCCCAGGCCGTCCGCTCGCCCCACAGCGATGAGTGTAAATACACGCATCAGGGCGCGGCAAGCTCTTTCCTTGCCGCGGGTGCGGAGTGTCAGGCCGGCGGGAGTGCCGAGCCCGGGAAGCTCCGGCACGGGTGCAGTTCGTAGGTGAACACCCCGGCCTGCACGCCCGGGTCGCCGTCCATGATGCGGCGGACCTCGTCCATGTCGGGCGTGAAGATCCCTATCCCCGCGATGCCGCTGTCGTCGGCCACCGGGCAGACGATCGGCAAGAGGCCGTCGATCTGCAGCGAGATGTTCCTGCGCCCGTGCTCCCAGATGATCTTGTCCGAGCCCTCGCCACCGTACCCGGCCGCCTTCTTAAGGATCACGAGGCAGTAGGACGCCGCCTGCTTGCGCCGCTCCTGCATCATCTCGTCGGTAACAACGGCCACCGGATCCTCCTTATACCGGACCTGCATGCCTAGGCTCGATGATTCAGGGCTTGTGTGCCGTTACGAGCCACGCTGTTCCGCCCAGTACGACTCCTTCGTCGCCCGCGTGCGGTACGAGCGCTTCGCGGATCGCGTCGAGCGCGGCGGCAACCTTGTCGGGCGGCGCATCGGCCATGAGCCGGCGCGCGATGTCGGTGGACTCGAAGAAGGCGACGGTGTCATCGACATCGGAGCCAACGCGCATCGGCCGCGCGATCGACTCGAGCGAGACGTCTTGGAATCCGGCAGATGCGAGGAGGTGCTGTACTCGATCGGCGTCGGCCAGCGCGAACGGGCCGGGCGCGCCGGGCTCCATCTGGGGCAGGCCGACGTGCTGGGCTGCGGCAGCACCGGGTATGAGCATCCACTGGTTCTGGAAGAGGTCCTGCCAGCAGACGAAGGCAATACGGCCACGGGGACGAAGGGCGCTGGCGAAATTGGCGAACGCGGCTTGAGGATCGTCGAAGAACATGACCCCGAAACGGCTGACGATGGCGTCGAGACTTCCGCCGCCGAAGGGATGCACCTGCGCGTCGGTCTCGACGAACTCGACGTTGCCGATGCCGGCATCCTCTGCACGCCGGCGAGCGAGGTCGAGCATTGGCGTGGAGATGTCGATTCCCAGCGCCCCGCCGTCCGGGCCGATGCGGCGGGCGGCAGCGATGGTCATGGCCCCGTTTCCGCATCCCACGTCGGCCATACGCTCACCCGGCGAGAGGCCGGCCGCTCCAAGCACGGCCGCACCGAACGACTGAAGCATGGCGTCGTAGCGGTCTGCTTCGGCGACCCACTGCTCGCCCTCCCGTGCCCACTGTTCGAGCTGGCCGGCGTTCGGAACCTGCCCGTTCGCCGGTTCGATCGTGGTTCTCGGCTGCTCCGCGTCCATCGGGTCGACCAGCCTCCTAAATTGCGCCTCACGTCGATCGTTTCGTGTCATCGTCGCATTGGTCCTACCGGCCGTGTCCTGACATTCGTGCAGCTGGCCGAGTCAGCGGAGTTATCGGCAAGCTCGCGGGTCGGGCTCAGCCTCCGGCGGTGACCAGGGCGTCGTCGCCGATGGCGACGCGGACGCGCAGCCGCGCCTGGTGGAGCCGGCTCTTGAAGGCGGCCTGGCCGATACCCGCGATCTCGGCGGCCTCCTGCGTCGACAGCCCTTCGACGTCACGCAGCACGATCGCGACACGCAGCGGCGGCGGCAGATCGGCTATGGCGCGGCCGAGGGCCACGCGCAGCTCGTTCGCCTCGGCCTGCCGGACCGGGTCGTCAGCGGGAGACGTGGGCAGCTGCAGCTCCCGCTCCCCGATCGGCACGCCCGCCGGCCGGCGGGCTCGCTTCTCGAGCGCGCGGTTGGCCTCGTTGACCGCGATCCGGTAGAGCCAGGTGAAGTAGCTGGACCGGCCCTGGAAACGGCTGATGCCCTGCCAGGCGCGCAGCATGACCTCCTGGGCCA
>DASYXX010000598.1:0-2781 GCA_035934395.1 Streptosporangiaceae bacterium | reverse complement strand
ATCCGCTTGCGGGTGGCGACTTCGCCGCGGGATAGCCGCCCGTCTTGTTTCGGGACGGCCCGGGCGGCCTTGCGGGCGGCTTCGGGGCGCAGCTGCCCCGGCCGCATCACGATGCCCTTGGCGTCACACGACAAGGCCAGCACGTCACCGGGCGCCGCGCCCGGCGGGTGCTCCCGCCCGGCGTAGAAGGCATCGAAGTCCGCGGCGGCGGCCCGGATGATCTGCTGGGCCTGCCGCGTGCCGATCCTGACCCCGGTCGCCTGGCTGACCGCCGCGCACGCCGGGCCAATCGAGCTGCGGGCCGCCCCGGTCGCCACCTGCCGGCACAGCCCGTGGGAGTGCTTTTCCGGCGGCAGGTTCAGCTGCGCGTCCGCCGGGTGCACGTTCGGGGCGCCCGGCGCCCGGTAGGCGATCCGGGTCACCCGCACCTGCCCCAGCGTCGTGGCCAGCAGCCGGGAATGCCCGTGCTCCGCCCGGGTCCGGGCTAACCCGTCCGGCCCGGTCACATCATCGCGCCGCTGCTCCCGGGCGGCCCGCAGGTCCAGGTGCTCTTGCAGCAGCAGCCGCTGCACCTCCCGGATGCGCAAAGCGATCTGCTCCTCGAGTCCGGCATGATCCAGTTCCGCCGCGTGCGCACCGCCCAGCCACTCCTTGATCTCCCCGAACTCTTCCCCGGACCCGGCGAACTCCTCCCCGTCCGGTTCCCGCACGTACTCTGCCATCGGGCTCCTCCCGTCCATCCCAGGTCACTGAACAACCCGGAACATAACCGGACGCAGCCCTCAGCACACCCAGATGACACACCTAAGCCCGGCACCCTCACGCCACACCGGGCGCACCCTTACTCCAGAGGAAACGCACCCATGGCCCATCGACGACACTCGCTACCGGGCGCGGCGGCGGCGGCGATGACGTAACGGCGGATAAAACGGCGCAAAACTGGCCCGGAGTCGCGACGCCGCGAACTCAGGTGGTTTCCGGACGCTTACGAGGAACTTGGCCGGCCCGCTGGCCAGGCGAACCGGCACGTGCGTCACAGTCGTCTCACCAGACACGCCAGCGCTCAGCTAGCCCCGGCGGCCCCGCCCGGAGCAACCGGCGGCCTCGCCAGCGGCGCGCAGCCGGGGCCCGGCTGGCCGAGGTCGGCGTTGACTAATCAAATGAACAGTTTTTTAATTGCTGGGTGGGGCGCATCTCGGGGGTCAGCGCGGCCGAGACCCGGGAGCGGCTGCTGCGCGCGGCCGCCGAGGTCTTCGGCGAGCGCGGGTACGACGGCACGCGGGTGGCGGACATCGCCGCGACCGCGGGAGTGAGCAACGGCGCGCTGTACGCGCACTTCGCCTCGAAGGCGGAGCTGCTGGTGGCCGCGCTGCGGGCGCACGGGCGGCGGCTGCTCGCCGACGCGTTCGCCGCCGATCCCGACCAGTCGATCATGGATCTGCTGGTGCTCATCGGCCGGTGGCTGCCCCGGCGTCGTGACGCCCGGGGCCACCTCATCGTCGAAGCGCTGGTCGCGGCGCGGCGCGACGAGGACGTCGCCCGGCCGATGCGCGACTACGTCGGCGAGCGAGCCAACTGGATCGCCGACCTGGTGCGCATCGCCCAGGCCGGCAGCGAGCTCGACACCGCGCTCTCGCCGAACGCGCTCGCCCATTTCTGCCTCCTGCTCGCCATGGGCAGCGCCCTGATCACGCCGGACCTGCACACGGTCGGCGACGACGAGTGGGGCGCGCTGCTCACCCGCATCGCGAGCGCGCTGGCCCCGGGCCGGGGAGACCGCACAGAGAGGAGCACCGCGGTGAAGGTGCAGATCAACTCCGAGCTCTGCCAGGGGCACGGCCGCTGCTACGACCTCGCCCCCGACCTGTTCGGCGCCGATGACGAGGGTTACGGGAAGGTCCTGGGCGACGGCCTCGTGCCGCCGGGCGCCGAGCGCCAGGCGCGCCTGGCGGAGTCCAACTGCCCCGAGCGCGCGGTCGAGGTGGAGGCGGACGCATGACCGTCGACGACCGGTTCACGCGGGACTTCCGCGATCAGCCCGAGCGGCCCCTCGGCACGCGCAACAAGATCATCACGGGGCCGGTCACTGACTGGGCGACCGACTTCTCCCACCTCGAACCCGAGTGGTCCGCCGACCCCTACCCGATCCAGGACGATCTGCGGCAGCGCTGCCCGATCGCGCACACCGGCCGGTTCGGCGGCGGCTGGCTGCCGACGCGGTACGAGGACGTCGCCGCGATCGCCTACGACACCGAGCGCTTCTCCTCGCGGTCGATCATCATGAGCAACTTCCGGCCGCCCCGCGAGGTGGCGCCGGTTGGCGGCTCGCCGCCGATCTCCTCCGACCCGCCGTTCCACCACGACGCGCGCAAGCTGCTGCTGCCCGCGTTCACCAAGGCGGCGGTCACCAGGCAGGAGCCGGCCACCCGGGCGTTCTGCCACTCCCTCATCGACGCGTTCGACGGGCGGGAGGTCGTCGACGCCGCCCGCGACTACGCGCAGCACATCCCGATGCGGGTCATAGCCGACATGCTCGGCTTCCCGCCGGAGGACGGGCCGCAGTTCCGTCAGTTCGTCGAGACCACGCTCGAGGGCGTCAACCTGCCGCCGGAAGAGCGCATCGCGCGGATGACCAAGCTGTTCGACTACCTGCTCGCGCACGTCCGCGAGCATCTCGACCACCCGCGCGAGGACCTGACGACGTACCTCATCAACGCGGAGCTCCACGGCCGCAAGCTCGAACCCTCCCATGTCGTCGGGACGATGGCGCTGCTGCTGATC